>CAISXI010000382.1 GCA_903889425.1 uncultured Roseiflexaceae bacterium
AACCGCAAGCACCTCGTCACGGCGTTGCACCATCACCGCCACATCCATCGCTTCGAGGTTGAGGCGCACCAGTGGTTCGGTGTTTGAGGTGCGCACATTAAAGTGCCAATCGGGGTAAATAATCGACAAGCCGTCACGTGTTTCGATTTTGGCATCGGCAAAGCGCGCCTTGAGGGCGGCGATGACGGCAGCCGAATCAGTGACTTTGGAGTTGATTTCACCCGAAATAAAATACTTGGACTCAATGGGCTTGAGCAGTTGCGACAAGGTTGTCCCTTCGCGGGCCAACATTTCCACCGTCAAGAGTGACGGCAACAAGCCGGAATCGGCAAAAAAGAACTCTTTGAAGTAGTAGTGGCCGGTGACTTCGCCCCCAAACAAGGCACCTTCATCCGCCATACGGCGCTTGATAAAGGCATGTCCGACCCGTTCTTCGAGGGCGGTACCACCGGCAGCTGCCACCAGTTGTGGCACTGCCCACGAGGCCCGCACGTCATAGACGATTTTGGCACCAGGGGAGCGTTTGAGCAAGTAACGAGCCATGATAGCAGTGAAATAATCGCCTGCCACAAACTGACCACGGTCATCGATGGCAAAAAAACGATCGCCATCGCCATCAAAGGCAAAGCCAGCGGCGGCTTTTTCGCTGATAACACGCCGTTCGAGCTCGGCACGGTTTTCGGGTTGGAGCGGGTCAAGGCCGTGATTGGGCAACGAACCATCAGGATCGAGGTACAGCCCCACAAAGTTCACCGGCAATTTACGATAGACGCGCTCGAGGATGGGACCCACCGTGCCATTACCGGTATCGGCAACCACCGTCATGGGGCCGGCGCTCGCAATCAAGTCGACATCAATCAAGCCCAGCATATGATTGACGAATCCCTCAGACAAGTCGATGTGGCGGCGTGAGCCTTTGCGACCAGGGGTAGCATAGGCATCGGTTTGCACGATGGTACGCAAATCAGCGATACCTTCACTGCCACTCAACAAGTAGGGCATTTTGCGCACCATTTTGAAGCCGTTGTAGTCTTTGGGGTTGTGCGAGGCGGTCACCATCATGCCCGGCAACCCGAGCTGGGCACAGGCATAATAAAATTGATCGGTACTTACCAGACCGATTTCGATGACATTGGCGCCTTGGTCGATGATGCCTCGGGTGACGGCGTCGAAAATCGCTGGACCTGACAAGCGCATATCGTGACCGACGATGACTTCGCTGACATTGAGATAAGTCACAAAGGCGCGCCCAATGGCGTAGGCACCGGCTTCGTTGAGCTCGGTGGGGTAGATACCCCGAATGTCATAGGCTTTGAAAATTCCGGGATTAATGTCCATCGTTATTCCTTCTATCCGTCACTTCAATATTGCTTATTTTGTCACAAAATAACTCCAATGGAACGCAGCTGCGTTCCATTGGAGTACACAAACGCATCTGATTATTTTGCTGACATGCGTATTATACTTTGCCTTTGCGGCTTTCAATGTAGGCATCGATAGAAGGTGGCTCTGAATACGGGAAACCCAAAATCTCACGCTGCTCGGTGGTTAATTCACGATCGGGCATATTGTTGGGAATATTGATTTGTTGCTTAAAAAACGGAATCGTAAAGACGTGATTGACGGCACGCCGTTCTTTCACCGTTTGGTTATACCCACCCGTATGATAAATCATACAATCGAGCAACAAAAACGACCCTGCTTTGGCTTCGACCTGCACCGCATTGCGTTCGATGTACTGTGGTGTGGGACATGGCTCTTTGAGGTGTGATGCCGGCAATACCCACGTCGATCCATTTTGCAACGTAAAGTCATCGACACAAAACAATGCGTTAAAAGCAAGGGGGCGTGATGACACATAGTGCTGATAGGGAATGTCGCGGTGCCACGCTCCTTGGTTATAACTTTGTTGGGCTGGATTAATGATGCCGTTTTGTTGGTTCAAAATAAACTTGCCATGGATGAGTTTTTTCAGCACCGTCATTAAGTTTTCATTGAATGCCAACTGAAAGAGTTCTTCATCGCCATGCGTCAATACCGCCCGAATGTTATTGTATTCATTGGTACTCCGCAATACGTCTTCACCGTATTTTGCGATATAACGGGTCCGGGTTGCATCAAATGCATTACGGATGGCAGTCAGCTGATCTTCAGTATACCCACTATCAAGTACCGCATACCCGAGATTTGTAACTTGCTCAATCACATCGTCAAGTGGCGTGACATTCTGTTGGCGCATTGATACACCATAGAATTTTTCGGGGACGGGATTGGTATTCATGGGACGCTCCTATCTGTGTCGCAATACATACACACGGTACGTACCCGTCATTATACGCAATTCCATCAGCATTGTATAGCCGTCAATCGTTGAATTTCGTGTGCAAATACTCCATAAAAATCACAAAAAATACAATAAAAAATAAAAACAATTAATTCATTTTTATCACTATTTACGCATAAAAAAGCCAGCGTCTACCACGTTGGGCTACGTCCATATATCGCAACGACGCCGGCACTGCACAGCGTATCGTATTTGTCTCGATAATCGATAAAACCACCTACAAAAATCGAGGTAACGACCGATTATTTCTGTGTACAGCATGAGTTTCGCTTAATCATAAAATTGCGTCAAATCTTCGTTTTTGCCGATCACGACCAATATACTCCGTGCGGTAATAATAGTCTCTGCCGCAGGCGAAACCAGTATTGATTGTGCCGTTTTGATGGCAATCAATGAAATCCGATACTGTTTGCGCAAATCGATTTCTGCAAGTGTTTTGCCCACAAATTGCGGTGGTGCCTGGACTTCGATAATATTGTAGTCATGCGAAAGTTCAATGTAATCGATGATGCGGTCACCACTCAAACTATGCGCGGCCCGCACACCCATGTCGTGCTCCGGGAATATCACTTGGGTCACACCCAAGCGTTGCAACACACGACCGTGGCGATGACTCACTGCTTTGGCCATCACTCGTTTGACTCCCAGCTCTTGGAGTGTTTGTACCACCATTATGTTAGCTTCGATATCGCCAATCGCCACCACGACTGCGTCGTACTCTTTGATACCAAGTGATAGCAGTGACTCTTCATCGACATTACTTACGGACACGCATTGGTTCAACTGGCGCGACAACTGTTGCACCCGTTGCTCGTCGATATCGATGCCCAACACATAATGCCCTTGTTGTACCAATGTTTCGGCCACACTCGTGCCAAACAATCCCAAGCCAATCACCGCAATATGTTTCATGTCGTCCTCTTCTAGCCAATCAACACTTGTTCCTCGGCGTACCGGTAGCGTGGCACACTGCTACGTAGCATCAGTGCAGAAAACAACGTCAGCGGTCCCACGCGCCCGATGTACATGGTCGTAGTGATTACAAATTTCCCAATATCGCTCAATTCAGGGGTAACACCGAGGCTAAGCCCCACGGTGGCAAATGCCGACACCACCTCAAAGAGCAACCACAAAAACGGTGCGGATTCGGTCACCGTCAAAATAAGCGTCGCAACTACGACCCACGAAATCGCCACCACGATAACCGCAAACGATTTGAGCAAGAGTGGTGCGGCAACGGTACGGTGCCCGACATGGATTTCGTTACGACCACGCAACACATTCGAAACGGTTAACACGGCCAGGGCAAAGGTGGTGGTTTTGATGCCTCCCCCAGTCGAACCTGGTGACGCCCCAATAAACATCAGTACCACCATCAGCATAATCGTTGCGGTAGTAAGTGACGTCATGTTCACACTAAAAAACCCCGCAGTACGTGATGTGGCACTCTGAAAGATACTATTCAGGATTTTTTCACCCAACGTAAAGTCTGCAAACGCCAGCGCATGATACTCAAAAACAAACACCAACAGGCTCCCGATCACCAGCAACAACGCCGAGGTAAGCATGACTATTTTGGTGTGCAACGACCACTTGGCCACCTGCCAGCCATGATTAATGATGTTGAGCCACACCAATACCCCCATGCCCCCAATCGTCAGCAACAGCATGACACAAGTCATCACCACAGGGTTGGTGTTGTATGTGATGAGACTGGTGGTAAACAAATCAAAACCAGCATTATTAAATGCGGACACCGCATGAAACACACCATGAAATAATGCATCGCCGAATGGCATGTGTGGCCCAAACGACCATGCCAAGACCAACGCCCCAATCAACTCAATTCCCAGCGTCAAAAAGACAATATACCGTACGAGTTGCACAATGCCCTGTAATGACAAGTGATTGAGTGATTCTTTCAAGACGACACGATTATTAATCGTAATGCGCTTACCGAGCAGCACGGCAATCATGGCCGCCAATGACATGAAGCCTAATCCGCCGATTTGTACCAACACGAGAATAATCATCTGACCAACCCGGGTCAACATGCTCCCCGTATCGACGACGACCAACCCCGTCACACACACAGCCGATGTGGCAGTAAATAATGCATCGAGCCAGTGTAAACCCTGATTGTCAACGGTGGCTACCGGTAACATGAGCGCCAACGTCCCAAGCAATATCACTCCCAAAAACCCAAGTGCCAACACCTGTGTGGGATGCAACACCAACCTTGATAAACCAATCTGACGCCGCATTACCACCTCGCCTCACCATATACCACAACCAGTCGATACCGCACAAAAACAAGTGAGCAACCATCCTGAACGATTAGACTAGACCAGCACTCGTATATGCAACACTAATCCATATATACCATATGTTTGTGTCATACACAATGACAAAAATTTTAATCGCGCAATGGCAACCAATTTGACAACCCCCACAAAATCACGTATATTGCTGTGCATATTCCTAGTAACGGATTCTACATGCATATGTTCATCGCCAAGAAGCAAGATAAGCGCGTTAAGCAACCCGACAATTTGTCTGGTTGAGCTTGCTTGTTGTCGGTTGACCAAGCCCGCCCACCAGACAGGTGGAGCGGGGTTTCTGTTTTTATGTGCACAAAAGGGACACGTATGATGCTGTTGCTCCGTGGAATCATGCTTGGGTTTGCGATTGCCGCCCCTGTCGGCCCCATCGGGTTGCTCTGTATCCGGCGCACGCTGGCGCACGGCTGGCGGGCCGGATTTGTGTCGGGGTTGGGGGCCGCCACCGCCGATACCATGTATGGCTTGTTGGCCGCCTTTGGGATTACCGTACTCGCCACCTTCCAGCAACCTGCCGCCGTTATCGGCGGTTTTTTGTTGCTCTGGATGGCCTACCAAACTGCCACCAGCATCCCCCAAAAAGTGGCCAACGTGCGGGCAGGCAACATGTATTTCTCGACGCTGGCACTCACCATTACCAACCCTGCCACCATTTTGGTGTTTCTTAGTTTGTTTGCGGGAGTCAGTGGCGTCAGTGCCCTCGGCGCCAATGACGCGGTCATGTTGGTCGTCGGGGTGGGACTCGGCTCGGCGATGTGGTGGTTTGTACTGGCCAGCATCGCCGCTTGGTTGGGGCGGGACATCAGTAGCAATGGGCTGCAGTGGATGAATCGGATTTCAGGAATTTTGATTGGCGGCTTTGGAATTGCCGCATTATGGAGTGTATTTGTATGAACAAGCCTACCAAGCGTCGCATCGAAACCGAGACCGTCCACATGGGCAATCACATCGATCCCCATACCGGTGCAGTCGTGCCACCCATCGTCATGTCAACGACGTTTGCCCGCGAAGCCGACGGCTCATTCCCCAGCGGTTATGTCTATACCCGTAGTGACAATCCCAATCGTCACGCCCTCGAAGAATCCCTGGCCAACCTCGAAGGGGGCGCCCGGGCCTTGGCGTTTAGTTCGGGACAAGCAGCCACCAATGCGGTGTTCCAGATGCTCAAAAGTGGTGACCACGTCGTTATCGCCAACGAAGCCTACTTTGGCACGCCCAAATTGGTGCGCGAGATTTTCTCTCACCTTGGCATTATCGCAAGTTATGTCGATATGAGTAATCTGGCAGCAGTCAAGGCGGCCATGACGACCCAAACCAAAATCGTCTGGATCGAGACGCCCTCAAATCCGTTGCTCACCATCAGCGATATCCAGGCGATTAGCGAAATCGCCCATCAATACGGGGCGCTGGTCGTCGCCGACAACACGTGGGCATCGCCCCTAGTGCAACGGCCACTCGCCCACGGAGCCGACATCGTGATGCATTCCACCACCAAATACATCAGTGGGCACACCGACGTGCTCGGTGGAGCGTTGATTTTTGCGCGCAACGACGACGTCACCGCTCGGGCCCAAATGGTGCAAACCCTCGGCGGGGCAGTGCCGTCACCATTTGATTGTTGGTTGATGATGCGCGGCATCCGCACCTTGGCGTTGCGGGTGCGTCAGCAAGTAGCGAGCGCACAGCGTGTGGCAGAGTTTTTGGCTGACCACCCCGCCATCGAACGAGTCAACTACCCGGGGCTCGATAGTCATGCCGGGCATGCGATTGCAGCCCGCCAGATGACCAACGGTTTTGGCGGCATGCTGTCGTTCCATGTACAGGGTGGGGCAGATACCGCGATGGCGGTGGCGGCGCGCTTGCAGTTGTTTACCCGGGCCACCAGTTTGGGGGGTATCGAGAGTCTGATCGAGCACCGCGCCTCGATCGAAGGACCCACCAGCGCCACTCCGCAGAATTTGTTGCGGGTGTCGATTGGCATTGAGCACGTCGACGATTTGATAGATGATCTCCGCCAAGCCATTCATGGCTAAGCAGTGTCGATAGATGGTTTTTGTAACGAAAAGGAGCACCACCATGGCTGCAGTATGCCCAGAATGTGACGCCGAGATTGTGTTCAAGGCCGGGACGATTACGGGTGAAATCATCGTTTGCCCAGATTGTGCCGCCGAACTCGAAGTAACCTCGGTCAATCCGCCCGCCCTCGAATTGGCGCCGGAGGTTGGCGAAGACTGGGGCGAATAAGCCCCCACAAGGAGTATGCCATGCGCATCGGAGTACTTTGTTCACGCATTCGGGTCGAAGAAAAGTTAATCTTCGCCGAATTAGAGGCCCGAGGCATCGAATATGTGCGGCTCAATGACGACGAGCTCATTTTTGACCTCAATGCCGGCCGTTACCCGTATGATGTGGTGCTCGAACGCTCGATCCACCATTCACGGGCCCTCTATGCGTTACACGCCCTCAACGATGCGGGCATCCCCACGGTCAATACCGCCCATGTCGCCCGTATTTGTGGCGACAAATTCCTCACCACCCAGGCCCTTATCAAACACAAGGTCCCCACACCCCGGACATTGATGGCCTTTACGCCCGAATCGGCCGTCAAAGCCATCGAAGAATTGGGCTACCCGGCCGTCCTCAAGCCCGCCATCGGCTCATGGGGACGCCTCATCGCTAAAGTCAACGACCGTGAAGCGGCCGAGGCGATTCTCGAGCACAAAGAAGTACTCGGCTCGTACCACCACTCGATTTTTTATATTCAAGAGTATGTGGCCAAGCCCAATATGCGCGACATCCGGGCGTTTGTGATTGGTGACGAGTGTATCGGCGCGATTTATCGCACCAGCCCCCACTGGATTACCAATACCGCCCGTGGCGGCCAAGCCACGGTCTGCCCCATCACCCCTGCCATGGCCGACATTTGTATCGCAGCAGCCCATGCCGTCGGTGGTGGGGTGGTGGCGATTGATCTGCTCGAAAGTAGCGACGGGCAGATTTTGGTGAATGAAGTCAACTACACCATGGAGTTCCGCAATAGCATCACCCCTACTGGCGTCAACATCCCCGGCCGGATTGTGGAATACACCATCGATGTGGCCCAAGGTAAACGGAGCGGTCTATGAGCCAAAAACCATGGCAAGTGTTGCGACGCCATACCGTGCATCATAGCGAGTGGGTTAGCCTGCACCAAGACGACGTGCAGCTCCCTGACGGTAGCATCATCGTCGGGCACCACGTGGTCGACTACCCCCGCCCAGCGGTGGGGGTAGTGGCGGTGCGGGCCGATGGCGCCATCATGCTAGTCGAACACTACCGTTTTATCGTCGATCGTACCCACTGGGAAGTCCCGGCGGGGCGGGTCGACCCCGACGAAGATCATGCCACTGCCGCCGCCCGCGAACTCTGGGAAGAGAGTGGCTGTGTGGCAGACCGCTATACCTACCTCGGTGAATACCACCCCGCCAACGGCAGTAGCAATCAGACATTCCACGTCTATATCGGGCATGACGCCCGCCAAACCGGTGTGATTAGTGACACCAACGAAATCATGTCGGCGCGCTGGGTCATGCCCGGCGAAATCTGGGATTTGATTGGCCAAAACGCCATTCGTGACGGCTTGACCCTCACCGCCGTATTGTGGGCCGATGCCTACCAACGGGGCATCATTGCGCCAAGGAGCACCACATGACCCGGGTATCGATTGTAGGCGCAAGTGGGTATGTGGGGGGCGAATTACTACGCCTGCTCTTGCGGCACCCCCAAGTCAGCATCCACCAAGTCACCTCAGAACGCTTGGCGGGCAAACCGGTCAGTGGTCCCCACCCCCATTTGCGCGGAGTGACTGATTTGACCTTTACCAGTCAAAGCCAGCTCGAAGCGTGTAATCTGCTAATTTTGGCGTTACCGCATGGCTCGGCCGCCAAACGCATCGCTGAATACGCCCAACTCGCCCCAAAAATCATCGATTGCTCGGCCGACTTCCGCCTGCGCAATCCGAGTGATTACAACCAATGGTACGGCGAAGCCCACCCCACCCCCCAATGGCTGGACCGCTTTGTGTATGGACTGCCCGAACTCAACCGCGCGGCCCTACGCGGCGCCAACTACGTCAGTGGTGTGGGGTGCAACGCCACTGCCACTAATTTGGCGTTGTTGCCCCTCGTCCGCGCGGGCATCATCACCGGCGACGACGTGGTGATTAGCGATGTCAAAGTAGGCTCGTCTGAAGGGGGCGCCCAAGGCAACGACGGCTCACACCACCCCGAACGGAGTGGCGTGGTACGCTCGTTTGCACCAACGGGGCATCGCCATACCGCCGAAATCGTACAGGCTACCGGGCTGAGCAATGTCCACCTCAGTATTACCAGTGTGGAACTGGTACGGGGGGCGGTGGCGACGGTGCATTGCCTGCCCAGTCAAGCGGTTGATGAAAAAACCTTGTGGCGGGCGTATCGCGCCTGCTACCGCGACGAACCGTTTGTGCGCATCGTGCGCGAACGCACTGGATTCCACCGCCTGCCCGAACCCAAGTTGCTGGGTGGCACCAATCTGGCCGATGTAGGCTTTGACCTCGATGCACAAAGCGGCCGGATCGTCAGTATTTGTGCAATAGACAATCTGATGAAAGGGGCAGCCGGGAGTGCCGTGCAATGCCTCAATTTGATGTGTGACTACCCCGAAACCACCGCCCTCGAGATGATTGGTTTACACCCGTATTAGCTGGAAAGTTTGACCTGCATGAATCGCGCGAATTTGGCTTTTGCCGGGATGATTATTGCTTGTATTTTGTGGGGGAGCTCACATGCTATCGCCAAAGCGGCACTCGAAACCGTCCCGCCGTTTTTGCTTGGAGCCTTACGCATCAGCATCACGGTTCCCGTCTTGAGTCTGATTTTTTTGCTCACCAAACGCCAAGCGGTGGCAGCATCAGACCGCTGGCCAATGGCACGACTCAGCATGATTGGCGTCGTCGCAAGCTTCGTGTTCGGCTATAGTGGCATTAATTTGACCCTGTCGTCTGACGCATCATTGTTGATAATCGGCGAAGTTATTTTTACGGCCATCTTGGCCTACTATCTGCTCCATGAGCGAATTGAACGCAACCGGCTGATTGGTATCGTGATTGGCACGGTAGGGGCAATTATTTTGATTGGCGGTACTGCAAGTGAAAACACTGCAGCCGCTCCCAATCGGCTCCTTGGCAACCTCCTCTTTTTGATTTGTCTGGCCTGTGAGTCCTACTATACCGTGCGGGGTGGTCTCTTTCTCAAACGCAATGATTCCATTAGCATGATGCTCCTCGTCAATGGCATAAGTATGATTGTCTGGGTACCAATCATTGTCTGGTACATCGCAAGTGGGCAATTCCCGCAATTCGACAATGCCACACTATTGAGTACCCTCTATCTCGCGCTTGTACCATCAGTGCTCTGTTATTTTTTGTGGTTCCATGCAGTACAGCACGTAGGTGCCACTGTAGCGGGCGTGGCACTGCTCTTTCAGCCCGTGGTTGGTGCAATCCTCGGCATTACCATGCTCGGAGACCCTATCACATGGCCATTGGTTAGTGGCGGTGTGCTTGTAATTAGTGCATTAGTTATCACGAGTCTGCCCCAAAAACCAGCCACTCCCACAATTGTCACAGAGGTCAATCAATGAGTCGAGTAACCGCACTGTTGCTACTCGCCGTCGCAAATATCATCTGGGGGGCATCACATGCCGTCGGCAAATTAGCCACCGATAGTTTCGACCCCATCTTACTCGCCGGGTTGCGGGTTGTCATCGCCACCGGCATATTCTGGGGGTTGCGCATCGGTCGCGTCGCTGCCGTAGAGCATATTTCTCATTGGCAACGTGGTCAACTTGCCGCACTCGGGATTATTGCGGTGGGCGCCGCGCAAATGCTCGACTATAGCGGGCTGGCACTCACCACTTCTACCGATTCGTCCCTAATGATTATTGGCGAGGTTATTTTTACGGCGGTGCTCGCAGTGCTCATCGCCAAAGAGCACCTCGGCTGGCAACGAGCGCTCGGTCTCGTCATTGGCATCGTGGGGGTAGTTATTTTGACACTCGGCGGTGCCCCAAACAGCGAATACGCCCCCAACCGGCTGCTCGGGAATACGTTGGTGCTTGCCGCTCTCTTTTGTGAAGCACTTTTCACCGTGATTGGGGCAAATATTGCCCAACGATTCCACCCACTCACCGTGATGCGCTGGACATATACAGGGAGTCTCATCATCTGGGTACCCATCATTGTTTGGCATCTTGCCAGCGGTATTTTTCCGTCTGTCGGGTGGGATGCCTGGTTGGCTGTTGCATACGTCGCTATTTTTACGTCGGTGATTAGTTATTTGATTTGGTTCACCGTATTGCGGAGCGCCGGGTCGAGCCTCGGGGCCATGTCGCTATTTATCCAACCGGTGGTCGGGTCGCTGATCGGCTTATTTATACTCCAAGAGCCAAGTAGCCCGGGGTTGTATGTCGGCGCGACGCTGATTTTTGGGGCGCTGGCACTAGCAACCATCGGTCAAAAACACTGATTCACCGCTGTGCCAGCACATTTTTTTCCAAAATAATAGCCAAAGGAAGCAGTATGATTGTCGTCAAAGTAGGGGGAGGAGCTGATATCGATTACGCCGCGCTCTGTGACGATATCGCTACCCTCGGCAGCCAAGGCCAACAGATTGTGCTGGTGCATGGTGGTTCGAGCGAAACCAACCGCGTGGCCACCACACTAGGGACGCCGCCGCGCTTCGTCACCACTGCGTCTGGGCATGTCAGTCGCTATACCGACCAAGCCGCCATGGACGTGTTTATGATGGTCTATGCCGGCAAAATCAACAAACGCATCGTGGAGCTGCTCCAACAACGGGGCATCAACGCCTTTGGCTGTAGCGGGCTGGACGGCCGGATTTTGCAGGCCGAGCGCAAAGCGACACTGCGGATTATCGAAAACGGCAAGCAGCTGCTAATCCGCGATGACCGCACCGGCACGATTGTAGGGGTCGATACCCGTATGCTAGCAGTGATGGCGGCCAACAACATCTGCCCCGTCATCGCTCCCATTGCCTGTAGTCTGCAAGGAGATGCCTTGAACGTGGATGGTGACCGGGCTGCCGCCCAAATCGCCATCGCCCTCAAAGCTGATAGTTTGTTGTTGCTGTCGAGTGTGCCGGGCCTGCTCAGCGCCTTCCCCGACGAATCATCGTTGATTCCCCACATCGCCCGGGCCGACATCGAGCGCTATATGGCGGTGGCCCAAGGCCGGATGAAGAAAAAAGTGATGGGCGCCGGTGAAGCACTAGCCGGCGGCGTGGGCCGGGTGATTATGGCCGATGCCCGCATCCAAAACCCTATTTCGCAGGCCCTGAATGGTCAGGGGACGATTATTGCCTAACGGCAGTGGCTACTGATTGTTGTAGTGCGGCAGTCGACAGATTCAGCGCCTGCCCAAAGCCTCCCACAAATCGACCATGATCGATGACGACTTTGAAGAGATTGAAATCACGAAAATCAAACAGCATTGTGGCTGTTGGAAATCGGCGCAGATAAATCGCTTGCAATGAGGCATATTCGGCAGCGTCGCGGGCCACCAACTGAGCTTGGCCATACACGGTCAACCGCGCCAAGGTTTGTACGTCGGCCACATCGGCACGGTCGGGCTCACACCACAGCAACGCTACTGCCGGATGCACCAACAAGTGGCGGGTATGAGCGGCTAGCTGACTCAGGTGGAGCAAGATCGCCTGCCCGTCGGGAGTACCAGTCGCCGCAACCATGCCCGCATGGGGATTCCCCTCGTGCACGGTAGCCAGCATCGCTTGGCGTTGGTGTAACAGCGTCACCACCATCGCCGGGATTTCTTGGGACATTTCACACCTCGTATTTGGAATGGGCGCACCAATCGCCCCACAGCGGAGGAAGCAATCATGAGTATATCACCCTTCCAATCCAACGCCGAAATCATCAGCCACGAAGATGTGCGCACCAGCGGCACCTATGGCAAGCGCGGCATTGCCATCGTGCGTGGGCTGGGCGCAACGCTGTGGGATGCCGATGGCACGCAATACATCGACTGTGTGGGGGGCCAAGGTGCCGCCAATTTGGGGCACGCCCACCCAGCCGTGGTGGCTGCCATCCAACACCAAGCCACCCAGCTGATTAGTTGCCCCGAGATCTTCCACAACGATCAACGCGCCGCCTACCTCGACGAACTGGGCGCGGCGCTGCCTGCCGGCATGGGGCGACTCTTTTTGTGCAATTCGGGCACCGAAGCGGTCGAATCAGCGCTCAAATTTGCCCGCCTGCATACGGGACGCACGCAGATTGTCGCCGCGATGCGGGCCTTTCACGGCCGCACCATGGGCGCACTATCAGCCACGTATGAACCCAAATACCGCGAACCATTCGAACCCCTCATTCCCGGCGTGACCCATGTGCCCTATGACAAGATCGTAGCCCTCGCTGCCGCCGTCAGCGACCAAACCGCCGCCGTCATCCTCGAACCGGTGCAAGGCGAGGGTGGGGTGCGCCCCGCCTCGCCCGGTTATTTGGCAGCGGCGGCCGAGATTTGTCGCCAGCACGGGGCATTGTTGCTGGTCGACGAAGTCCAAACGGGCTTTGGGCGCACCGGCAGTCTGTTTGCCGTCAGCCAAGACGGCGTCACCCCCGATGTGCTGATTATGGCCAAATCGATGGCGGGCGGCGTGCCGATGGGGGCTATTGCCATCCACGAATCACTGGGGGGCTTTACCCCGGCCAGCCACGGCTCGACCTTTGGCGGCAATCCGCTAGCCTGCGCTGCTGGCCGTGCCGCCCTCAAAGCCTTGATTGACGACGATTTGCCGGCCCACGCCGCCCGCAAAGGGCAATACATCATGGAATACCTCAATGAGCGCCAGCTCAGCAAGGTGCGCGAAGTGCGCGGGCGGGGATTATTAATTGGCATCGAGCTCAAAGAACGAGTCCAGCCAACGCTGGTGGCCTTGATGGAACGAGGCGTGCTGGCGCTCCCCGCCGGACCCAACGTGCTGCGTTTGTTGCCACCTCTCGTAATTAGTGACGCCGAAATCGATCAAGCCCTCGCCATCATCTGCGAGGTACTGACATGAGCACCGACCGTTACCACGATTACATTGCATTGCTGGCAGACGCCGTACGCATCCCCAGTGTGTCGACCCACGAAGCTGCAGTAGCACAGTTTTTAGTTGCACAGATGGCACAACGGGGGCTCCGCAGTTATGTCGACAAGGTAGGTAATGCAGTCGGTCATATCGGTGATCGTGGCCCCGAAATCATGTTGCTGGGGCATATCGACACCGTGCCCGGCGACATTCCCGTCACCATCCGCGACGGCAACTTGTATGGCCGGGGCACCGTCGATGCCAAAGGGCCGTTTGTGGCATTCATCTGCGCCGCAGCCGCCTTGGCGACCCAAGGTGAGTTACCCTTCCGGTTGACGCTAGTGGGTGCCGTCGAAGAAGAATACGCCACGTCGCGGGGAGCACATTATGTGGCGCACCACCACCGCCCAGATGCCTGTATCATCGGCGAACCGAGTGGCTGGGAACGGGTCACGCTGGGCTACAAAGGACGGGTGCTGCTCGACATCAGTACCACCCAAGGCAGCGCCCATAGTGCGGGGCCCGAGCCCTCGGCACCCGAGCGTTGCATGGCCGTCTGGCAACGCATTCAGCAGTACTGTGCCCAGCACAACCAACACCAGCCATTATTATTTGACCAGATTTTGCCATCGCTCCGCCAGATTAGCTCGGGGAGCGACGGGCTGACGGATTGGGCCCGGGCCATGGTGGGCATTCGCATTCCCCCGGCGACGATGATCGAGCACATCATCAACGATATTGCCCAGTTGGGTGATGACCATACTACCCTGTTGTTCCGCGATGCCTGTCGCGCATGGCAGTCAGGCAAAAACGACCCCTGTGCCACGGCGTTTATCCGCGCGATTCGCGCGGTGGGTGGCAAGCCAGGCTACCTACGCAAAACCGGCACTGCCGACATGAACGTGGTGGCGCCCATCTGGCAATGCCCGATTATCGCCTATGGACCGGGGGATTCGAGCCTCGATCATACTGCCCACGAGCATGTCAGTATCGAGGAATTTGGCAAAGGGGTCGATACATTGATTGTCGCGTTGCCCCTGCTTGCCCAACGCCTCACAAGCGCTGATGTAGGCGTGGTCGACAGGTAATTTGATTATCATAGAGACTTCAAACTTCAACGGATTATCATAAACTAAACCATTTATTTGAATTTTTCTTTGGTATAATCAAAACATAGTTGCTTATTGGAGCGTTCATGTCAGCCTTACCACCCAAAACCGTTGCCATTGTGCAATCAAATTACATTCCGTGGAAAGGCTATTTCGATTTAATTGCCCATGTTGACGAGTTTATTTTGTATGACGATATGCAATATACCCGCCGTGATTGGCGCAACCGTAATCAAATCAAAACAGCCCAAGGACTACACTGGTTGACGATTCCTGTTGATGTCAAAGGCAAATACTTGCAACGAATCAACGAGACCCAAATCAGCGACGCAACCTGGGCCGATGTACACTGGAAGAGCCTCGCCCACACCTATGCACGAGCGCCTTTTTTTGCGCAATACAAAGATATATTTCAAGAGCTCTATGCCACCGTGCCATTTCCGTTATTGAGTCACGTCAATTATCACTTCATCAGCGCCATTTGCCAGATCCTCGGTATTACCACCAAAATCAGTTGGTCGTCAGATTATACCCTCGTTGACGGCAAAACCGAGCGCCTGGTGGGATTGTGTCAATCTACGAATGCCACCCGCTATATTTCGGGGCCTGCAGCGCGTGATTATATTGTCGATGAATTGTTTATCAATGCCAATATCACACTCGAATATGCCGATAATTCGGGGTATCTACCATACCCTCAACTGTATGGCGAATTTGTCCATGGAGTCAGCGTACTTGATTTAATTTTCAATGTAGGTCCGCAAGCGACAACCTATATGAAGTATGTCGCTCACCATGATTCAACACAATAATTATGGTTTTGGCACATACAAGCGCATTTTTTTAGGAACAATTGGATCATTTACTTGTTGATAATGGGTACGAATATAGGTATCCACCCAGGCATAATTCACCATAAACCGTATTTGTTTTTGATTATCTATGGTGCTATCATCAATCAAAATAAACCGTGGATGTGCTTGTTGCAACCTGCTAATTTCACGATTTTGGCTGGCTTCGTCAAACGAATACAAAATATAGGTGTTATACAATGGCGACGTTTGTTGCCATAGGGCATATGCCCCTGGCCAATAAGGAGTCACTACAAACGATTCATTATTTGGGGCATATTTTTGATGGATAGCCGTAATAAGTGCCAATTGATTGGCAACCGCATTCGGTACTGTCAATTGATTCGTGGCGGTTACTTCTTGGCGATCTTTACTGCTGATCCATGTCGATTGCCAAGCCATATTCCAATTCACACTAGCACTCCAACTACACAACACCACCATTATCGCAATCTGAAACCGCTGCGGCAAATATGCGGTCAATAGCACCACTAGCACAATAAATGGGGCAATACCCTGTGCTAAATGTGGCATATCTGCTCGTGAATAGACTACCTGCAAATAAACCAAGCCTACCACTGCCGCTACTAATACCCCTGCTGAAATAGTGGTGTTGTGCCAGCGACGCCAACAAATCACCCCAAGTGTCACCACATAAGTCACCACCGGCACTACAAACCATAACCCAACGAGGACTGCATCCACATTAGTTTGGCGCCATGGCCACGGGATAGGCAACGGTAAATTTGTTTTACCTAACCACAAAAAAAACTCTAAAATCTCAATATATCCTTGCCCAAATGACGGTATGACAACCATCGCCAATACCATCGGCACAAATCCCACTACTATACCGCAACCCCATATCAACGCCAAACGAATGCGTTGCATCCAACGCATCGGTGAGCACCATACATACCCCAATAACAGACTACCAGCACATATCGCATATACGCCGTGATTTCGCCCAATCATGGTAACCACACCAATCACAATACCCGCCCAAAAAGTCCGCCGGTTGGTAGGATTGACAAGCCACCACCAAAACGCCAAAATCATAACCCAAACGACCGCATGATCGTATATTTTGTGGCGTGGGTATAACCAAAACGTCACAGTCACGATTCCAAGCAAAAACACCACCGATCGCCAGCGGATCTGCACTATCGTAAATATCATACAAACCATAGTCAGTACGACCCATTCACACAACGCAATCCCTATCCGCAACCCATAAATACCCTTACTCCCGACGATAAGCATTACCAACGCATTCCAGATATACCGGGGCAGGTCGTATCCAAAAAAATCGCGCATGGGGAGCTCACCTGCAAGTATTCGTTGCGAGCCATACCACAAAAATCCCTCATCCTCGAGCATCAACCCCACACTGCCTTGGAATGCAAAACGGACCGTGGTAATCACTGCAGCCCACATTGCACATTGGATTACCTGCCAAAACCGTGTGGGTGGTTGGGTAGATGAATACTGAAGCACTACAATCGCACCGGTAATCACCACGAGGAAAGGAAGTGCAAAAACAATAATCGTATGTACCGAGACATAGAGTGCCAATAAGAGCCCCGCAACAATAACCCACCACCACCGCTGCCGCACCCATTGCCAGAGCAACACAACGATTGCACCAACCCATGCCATCATCATCATCAATGGCCACAATTGGGGAAGCGTAACTCCTTGGGGAATGACAGTTACCGCATCAATTGCCACACACACTGGTCGTTTCCCATCCATTTGTGGTTGTGGGCATTGGATTGTAACGGCAATCTCACCATTATTTCGCCATGGCACATATATTGGTATCACATATTTATGAAATTGATCGGTGACTGCGAACGTACCGACATTCGCACCATCAACCATAATCTTGACCGGAGTCGGCTGCACGCTCCGCATCACTAGTTGCAACGTATATTCCCCACCACCAAGACTCATCAATATAATATTCCCTCTCTGATGAGACCAGCGGTAGCTTGTTTCGTTTTGTTGTTGGGTTGCATAAAAATCACTCACCCATGGCATATCAATACTGCCTACATCGACATGCGTTGGTAGTGGTAGCAACCACAGCATAACAACAAAAATCACACTGATGATTACTCCAATAATGCGGGGATTATTTGTTATTTTTTTTAAAAAAAGTAATCGTTGCATCACTGCATCCCCTCAATTAAATCACCACTCTATCATAACACGCTGCAATTTTAACTTTTATACCATTGCGTTAGCGCAAAAATGTTTTTTGCACAACGACGAACCACCCCACATCCCATGCCTAGACCCAAGCATACACAATCACCCCCAACATAATCAACCCAAAATATTTCCACTGACTCGCTTTGACTTGCTCTGCAAAAAACCACCAACCCAACATTGGCGCCAAAATATATGACAACGAAGTACCGACGTAAACCGTTCCAATACCCAAACTACGGGCGGCAATCATCGTACACGGCACCGCCAAACAAAACAACCCCAACCCTACAATCAACCAAATCAGTCGTTTGGTCATGCCATAACGTTTATAAAACAACTGCCCTAATACCGCAAAAATCACACTGCCCAATAAAAACAACCACGCCATCGATTTGTCCTTTTGGTGAATGAGTCATCAACCCACATTAGTCAACGTCGCGGACCAAGGCAATGACCCCAATCATCACCAGCACCACACCAGCAATATTGCGCCAAGTCACTGGCTCACCATAGTACGCCGACAACGCCACAATACACGGGAAGAGCAGTGCCGACGAGGCATAGGCAATCCCCAATGGATAGCGCCGATGAATCACACCCCAGACGACAAACCGCACCACATTCAACGACAACACAACCGCATAAATAAGTGCCATCACCCACAACGTCGTCCACGCCACTTGGGTCGAGTATTTGACAATCCCAGCCACAATCAATTGAATGACTATATTGATACTCGTCAAGCCAATCAACATCCAGCCACCACGCGCCACTGGCGTACTTGGCACATCATTCATGCGGTGCGTCCTTCACCATTACATATTGAGGCATTCACCCGCCTGTAGCACCCGATATGCTTGCCCAAGTTGCCGCGCCGTATCCACAAACACCGTCGGGCTCGCCGTATTGAAGGCAAACATGTCGTAGTGGCATGGTACCACC
>CAISXI010000383.1 GCA_903889425.1 uncultured Roseiflexaceae bacterium
CCATACGCTACATCCGGTAAGTCGTGCGCCAAAAAAGGCCCTACATGCGTCCAGGTGCGCAGGTCTGTTGATTTGAGCAGGGGCGGGTTTTCGCCACCCGAAATGGCGTAGTAGGTGTCGCCAATCACGAAACAATCGGGATCCCAGTGATTAATCTCAGCCACACTGCCGTCACGATTGCGCACATCGACGGGGTAGGGTGGTTGCCAGCCGGTCAGCTGGCGGTCGGTGGCGATGACAATTTGGTTGCGCCCCGAGCCTTGGCCGTGATAGATGATGGCGGGCTGGTCGGCATGGGTCATAAAGCCGGTACCACTAAACATGCCATGCCCGGTGAATTCGGGGTGCAAGGTGGTGGGGTGCCACGTCCAATGCAGCATGTCGGGGCTACTCACATGCACAAACGCAAACGATTCTTGACCATTCCATGGTTGCGCCAAGATGTAGTGCAGGTGGTAGACGCCATCAATACAAAAGGCGGCATTGGGGTCACCGGGCAGACTCGGGCCACCCGGGTGCATCAAGTGGAATTGCAGGGGAGTGGTCATGGTATCCTCCTCGTATCACAGGTGCGAGGCATTTCCTCGCACACCCGTCGGTCCGCGCCCACCCACCGATCGTCGCGCCGTGGGAAATCGCCCGTATTCAGGTTGCGCTGTTTGTGTATACGTGGTCAGGGTGTGGGTACCCGTCAAACATGACTTCGGCTTCGTAGTGCATGCCGAGCTTTTGGGCTACGCGAAGAGAGGCCACGTTGCTGGGGTCAATCATGGCGATCAGGCGGGTGATACCCAATGTGGTGGTGGCGTAGGTGGCGACGGCCTGGGCGGCCTCGCTGGCATAGCCCTGCCCCCAAGCCGATTGGATGAGGCGATAGCCGATTTCGATTTCGGGGCGGCCGTTGACATCGTCAACATAAAACAATCCGCAGTAGCCGATGAGTGTCGCGGTGGCGCGTAACGTCACGGCGTACGGCCCGAAGCCCCAGTGCTGGTGATAGCGCGCCAAGGTGGTGTGGAGCCAGGCTTCGACCCACGGGCGCTCTTGCGCGCCGTCGCCGTAGCGCATTACTTCGGGGTCGCCGAACAGGTGACATAGGGCGTCAACATCGCCAATGTGCACGTGGCGGATGATGAGTCGGTCGGTGGTACAGATAATCATGATGCACCCTTGATTGTGCTAATGCGTATGTTTTGATTGTACTCGGGATAAAGGTCATAGATAGAAACGTTACCGAGGGTTTTTCGTCTTTGCCCAAGAAGGCTTGATCGGGTTGAACATTGAGTAGATGTGTGTGACGAGCGGTTGATTGTCCTGTGCATTGGTCGACATCGTTGAGCTTCTTTATGGTGAATAACCTGGCAAATACTTCACAAAAAACGTCTTGGTCAAGCGAGGGTTTTGTGCATTGACACGGACAAATTCTACGCTGTAGCCACATTTCACATAAAAGTCGGGCGCTTGAAATGCGTTGGTGACCAAGTTAATGTTGTGGTAGCCTTTGCCAGTAAACTCGTGCTCGAGCCGCTGGAGCAATAGACGCCCGTAGCCGCACCGACGTATTTCCGCTGCGACCCACAAGTCTTCCACATAGATTTCGGCATATGCAGTATACGCCTGTAGCGCACCGAGTAGTAGACCTTGGTCATCGTGCAGGAGCAGTGCAAAGCGTCGGAAGTTGATGTCGATACTGTGTGCCTGCTCGTATGCCGTATGCCCGGCACTGACTATGGCTTGGTCTGCGTCACAAAGTGCCGCATGCATGGTGATTTTCAATTTCCCCTGCTTTCACGCACACAAACACCGGATGTTCTGGGTGTGCGATACCTGCCGTTTCGTGCACCGCAAAACCGCAGCCGCTTAGTGTATCATGCCACACCGCTCGCGTAAACAACCCTAGCGTGGAGTTGTCTTGTACGACGCGCAACACGCCGTGTTCGCGGATGAGGTAAATCATCGTGCCCGCAAAAGTGTCGTCGTGCGGGTTGGGATCATAATTGTTTTCAATGAAGACCACGTCTAGATGGGCTGGTTTGTGCACTGATGCTGCATGCGAGACGCGGGTTTCGTTTGGCTGAAACGTTTCGACCAAATAATCGGGTGATACCACCATCACGCCACCAGGGGCGAGGTGGGCATAGGCCGTCGTAAAGACCCGCGCCAGATCGGTGCGACTGGTCATGTAGGTGATTGCGTCATCGATGAGTACCGCATCAAATGTCTGTGCGAGTTGGCAGGTGCGCATGTCGGCCTGGATAAAGCTGCTCGTTGGGTTCAATTGCCGTGCGAAATCGAGCATGGCACTACTGATATCGACGCCCGTCACGGCATAGTGCTGTTTCAGGTTGGCGACGTTTTTGCCACCACCACACCCCAAGTTGAGCAGAGTGTGGAGCTCGCGGCGGGCATGGTGGTGCATCAGGCGATGGACCACGCCACACCATTCGGCATATTCGCCATCAACATCGCCCCACAGTGGCCATAACCAGGCCAAATCGCTGTAGAGATGGAGGGTTGGTTCATCTGCAGTCATCACGGTCTCCTCGTGGTACCACTGCATTTCGACTAAGGTCGAGTGCGTGTAATGGCAGTGTATCTGGGATGTATGGTTGCAATTTTCCTCCTTACAAACCAGATCTTCACACTACTATTTTTTGTTATACAAAAATTAAAAAATCTACGTGACAAACAACTAATTTGTGGAGTGTGAAATGAATTATATACTCCACAAATTAGTTTGTCACCCGTAGACACTCCACAAACGCAGCAACAACCAATGGCACCGCGACTGCGCCCCGGTTTGATGGCATACCGAGAATACAACTTTCATTTTCAATTATGCATTTTCCATTTTCCATTCAATTGTGCATTTTCTACTTTCAATTCAGTCGTACAATCGGCATGGATTGATGGGGAGAAATTCGGTATACACTATAATTCTCCACGAATAACACTAGATTCCTGCATTTTGGTGTGGGGATTGTCAGTATGTGTTAAAATTATTTCTATACCACCTTTAATTTGCGTAGGTATTAGCACCGAAGTGGGATTATATTTCAGAGGAGCGACACAATGGAACAAGGTACCATCAAACGATTGACCGACAAAGGGTTTGGGTTTATTGCTGACGGCAGCGGAAATGATTTGTTTTTCCATATGAGCAGTGTGGAAGGCGTTCGTTTCGAAGACTTGCAAGAGGGGCAGACAGTGACATACAACGTAGGAACTGGCCCGAAAGGTCCTCGTGCCGAGAATGTACGTCCCGTATAACGCGGATTAACGTACGTCCATGTTGTAGCCTCTCGGGGAGTGGTTCATATTGATACTTAAGGAGGGGAATCACACGGTGATTCCTCTCCTTTGTGTTTCACTGGTGCGTCATCTCACATACGTGGCATGACTGCGACATAATGTTCCACCGTAGGGAATGGATCATAAAAATGATGGAGCAGGCGTTTCCATTCTTGGTACTGCGCTGATTGGCGGAAGCCAACCGTGTGCGCGTCGAGGGTCTGCCATTGCACCAGCAAAATATAGCGCTGGGGATTTTCGAGGCAATGTTGTAATTCATGTGACACATAGCCTGGAATCGACGCAATCAGCGGGGCGGCCTGCGGAAACGCCGCCTCAAACTCCGCGTTCTGCCCCGTTTTGACATCCAAAATCGCCACTTCTAATACCATCTCATCCTCCTAACGGATTTGGTCTACCGCTGCCATGAATTCCTGTACATGCGCTGCGCTGACCTCACCTGCATCTTTGCGGGTATCTTTGAAGGTACTGCCTACGATGGCCGCATCGGCAACTGCGAGTTTGTCGGCCACTTGGGCCGCCGTCATACCCGCCCCAATCACTAGCGGGAAGTCGCCGAGGATGGCGCGGAATTCGTGGATTTTTTGCATGTCGGTATCAACCCCCGTCCCCGCTCCCGTTACCGCAATCGCATCGCAGTGCGTTCGGCCGATAGCGAGGTCGGCCGCTAGGCTACGCCCCGACAAATAGGGCTGGTACTTGAAGCGCACGCCCCCAATCACGGCGACGCTGCCCGTGCGGCGATAGCCAGCAATCATGGCAAAGTAGGCCGGCTCGTCGGCGGGAGCGAGATGCCCACAAATCGAGTCGACCTGCATGAATTTGGCGCCGTACTGCGCTGCCAGCGCGTAGCTTTTGGCGAAATCGTCGAGCACATTCACACCGATGATGTAGTGCGGCCGTTCACGCGCCAGCACCGCCAGCACCCGTTCGACATCAGTACTATCGCCATAATAATCTTCCACAATCATGGCATCGACCCCACCAGCGGCATAGATGTCGGCTTCGCGCACCGCTCGGGTAAGGATGTCGTCACGATTGTCGCCCTTGAGGTGCAACATGGCCATGATTGGTTTGGGGCGTGGGAATAAATCAAGAAACATGGTTATTTTCCTTTATCAGTCGAGTGAATTCACTGTCGGCGCGGTGTAGGAGTTTGGCACGGAGCGCTGCGGTGTACAGCGGGTACGGCCCATATTGGCGCGCATTCAGTGCCGCCGCGAGGTTGGCCAGCACAACAGTGCGCAAGGGATGCAACCCCTCGGCGTAACCGTACAAGGCCGCCCCGGTGGCGCAATTACCACACCCGGTGGGGTCGATGCTTTGATCGAGGTCGTACGACGGCGCAAAGTAGGCCTGGCCCGCCTGCACCATATAGGCCCCTTTGGTGCCTACCCGAAACAGACACGGCTTGCCTAGCGCCACAATCGCCGCCAACGACTCGGCTTCACTGGTCGTACCAAAGTATGCCATGGATTCCGGTAAATTGATGGAATAAATATCTACCTGAGCGATGCAGGTGGCGATGGCGCCATGGAGCGCCGGTTCGTCGATATCCCACCCCGCCACCTCCCACATGATTTTGGCGTGGGGGGCGGCAGCCCGGATGGCGCCGAGGTCGGCCCAAATCGGCTCAGTCACCCCCGACTCGAGGTAGATGCCGCGGGTCTGGGTGCTGGCGAACGGCAACACTTGAGCCGCTTGGATGAGTGCCGTTGCCCCCCATTGCGCCGCAAAGTCGGCCCCGTATTTGGAATGTTCGTGCCAGCGTCCGTCGGATTGGTAGCTGAGGAGGTTGTATTGGGTGCGCGGGAGCACCTGGTGCACGCCGGCAGTCGAAAGCTGATTGGCGGCATAGTAATCAGCGAAGTAGTCAGCGAAATCGGGGCCGGTGGTGGTTACAAACAGCACATCATCGCAGTAGGTTTTGCAGCCATTGACGGCATAAAGCGAGCCGCCTAGTTGGGCTACCACCGTGTGTCCATCGGCATAGACCAAGTCGTTGATGTGGGTACACCCAGTGATAAGATACGTCAAAATCTGCTCCCTGCCAAAACGCGTGCGCACTCCATCTTGGCAAAGTTTGGCGGTGCCGTCAACTCGCAATCAGGGTATGATGGGCATAACCATCATCAGGAAGGAATCTGCAATGGGATATGCCGTGTTTGTGGGCGATGTGGCTCTCGACGAATACTACCGCGCCGACTATTGGCCCACCATCCAAGACAAAGCCATCGTCCACGCCTTGCCCGCCGTCCCCGGTGGCATGATTGCCAATGCCGCCTGCGTGGCGGCAGCCTTGGGACTGGAGGTCAAGTTTTTGGCCATGCTC
>CAISXI010000384.1 GCA_903889425.1 uncultured Roseiflexaceae bacterium
GCTATCCAAAACTTAGCCGCTACCGCTACCACGGTGTCGATTGCCTTCACCTATCAAGTGCGGTCCAACGGCGCATTGCAGGGTAGTCCGGCGACAACCACCGTCACCCTAGAAATTGCCGCCAATTCCAAAGCGAGCGTCCCTGGATGTGATAGTCTGAAAAACTCCGTCGGCAACAAAAATACCGCCACTGGTAGCGGTATGCTGGCCAGTTCGGTTGGTTCGGCAGTGATTACTTCCACGGGTGGCAACATCGTCGCCATCAGCAAAGTACTCGGTGCTGGCTTAACCACTGCCACCCCAGGCATCATGAGTGGTGGCACGACGGTCAATGTGCCATTTGTGCGCTATAGCGACAAATGTTATGTGCCAACGGTCAGCAATACTATCTGCCAAGGTACCACACGCCAACGCACCCTGTTTGCCGTACAAAACATTGGCAACGCAGCAGCCGCAGTCACAATGACCCTGTATAACCAAAAAGGTGAGTCTGTGGCAACCTACACCTCCCCATCAATCCCCGCCGGTGGCAAAGTCTCGTTGAGCCCAGTCAGTACATTAGCGCAACCACTTACCCTTACCGCTGCAACAAACGCAACTGCATTTTCTGAGTTCGGTTATTGGTGCCCTGCGATTACCGATGCCCAAGCCAGCTGTACCGTTGCCTATGCCGGCAGTGCCTCGTTTACCAGTAGCAGCGCAATTGCCGTCATCACCCGGGTCTTGACCATGAGCCCACTCGGACCGAGTGGCGACGACTACAACGGTATCCCCGAATAGTCGCACTTACGGCATCACTGGCACAAACGTCTGATAGACCGCTTGATAGGCATTAATTATCGTGCCATCGAGATTGGGCATAATCAATTGCGCCTGCCAGGTGACCACTTGTCGTCCCAATGCAATTTGCGTTGGGACGATTTGTTTGCTCACCACCCCTTGGCCGGGCACATAGGCCCACAAGGCAGGCGTCGCCGCATCGATTACCAAAATAGAACCCAGCACTGTCGTCACCGCCCCGCGCGACCACACGAATGGTAAATCACGATCGGCGACCCAGCGTTGCGCCGCTGCATCCAAACGCCAGACATGCGCACCATCCCCAAACAAATAAACCACACCTTCCAACACCACCAACTGTACATCGGCTACTGCATACGTAAAATCAACCCTAGGCTGCCACGATTGCGCTTGTGGTGATAGTGTCCACGCAGAGAGACCGGCAGTCGCCGAAATCTGCCCCAGCACCAGTAATGATCCATCCACACGTACGACACCAGCCACCGTTACGCCAGCAGGGAGCATTGGTTGTACCTGCCACGATTTGCCATCCCAACGCCACACACCGCGACCATCATCACTCCCCACCACCCACAACCCCGCCCCGTCAGCCCAGGCCTTGGCACCGGTTGGCACCACAAACGGCAAATCAGCAAGGACAATCCATGTGCGGGTGACGCCATCAAATTGGAGCCACTGGGCACTGTGATTGCCGGTAAACGTATACAATTGCCCAGCATACACCACCAATTGTTGGTCTGGCTGGGGATTGGGTAGTGCTGGCAGTCGCGCCCAGCGCGTAGGAGCTGAGGATTGTTGGCGAATCACTGGGGTTACTGGGGTTTGGGTCGTCCACCACACCAGGCCGCCCCCACCAATCAGCACCACTATACCCGCCGCAAGCAACCATCCCCAACGTGGCACCAGCACTGGGCGCATCGTATCGGCAGGGACTATTAGCGGGGGCGGCGGTTCAACAATTGGTGCAGGCGCTACGGGCTGGTTTTCCACTATCAGCAGGCCATGTCGTACCGCATACAGGCTGGCTTCGGTCCGTGAGGCCACATTTATTTTTACAAAAATATTGCGTACATGCACTTTGACGGTGTTGTCACTGATATCGAGCTGTCCCGCGATTTGGCGATTACTCAGCCCTTGGGCGACGAGGAGCAAAATCTGCAATTCACGCTCACTGAGTTCGCTGTTCATCGTGGCACCGCAAAAATCGTCACATCACCCACCCGGTATAGCTCAACCAATTCAGGGTTATCACGCAACGTATCGCTTTTGGCGGCGGTGCCCCGATTGGTGGCATAGATGGTGGTTATGTCAGGATGGTTTTGCAAGAACGTCTGCAATGCCGGCCAACTCCCATCGGCATCACGAATTTGTCCGGTTTGCACGCTGATTTGCTGTACCCAGTCATCAGCACCATAGGTATAAAGTACTGGTGGTGTAGTGACCTGGCGCCCCGTCAACGGCAACGCCCACCAGCCCCCATCGCTGCCGCGATCAATCTGCCACATCCAGCCACTGGCATTGGTAAGTATCACGGCATCTTTGGGGAGATTGGCATCAATCCACTGCATGGCATTGAGATCATCTGCGGTGGCGATGATGGTTTCGTCATTGACTACCTGTTGCAAATCACTCGCACTCATCACTGCCAGCACGGCCACCGCTAACGCCACCACAATCTGCCAGCGTGGTACACGTACCACAATCCAACCGAGTAGCCAGGCAATCGTCAAACCGATTGGCACGTACAGCGCCGTAATTACGGTTTCATTAGTAAAAAACGAAATATAGGGCAAACCAATCAACACTGGATTCGCCAATAGCATGACCACCAGCACCCAAAGCATAATCTGGGCGATACGCAGATTGCGTTGGCGCACGCCCCACCAGACCGCTACCAGCAACGCCGGTACTAACCAGCGATTGTTGCGCGCCCAAAAGAGTCCGTCGATGAATGCGTTGTGACTAGAATTCCCCACCACATGCATTGCCGAGGCGCCAGCACCAGCCCGCACTTGACTCGCCACAAACCACCACCATGGTAACGTCACCAGCAGTGCGAGCCCGGCCGCCCACCACGCCCTTTTGGGCACCTGCATATACCGTATCAGGCAGGCCACTCCCCACGTCAACGCCAGTACAAATACCACCATATGCACGAGGCTGAGCCCCGCCAGCACAATGGCGACCCATACCCAGCCGCGCTCACGCGTGTCTTGCCACAATGATTCGATGGCCACCATGGCGATGGGCAGCCACGCCATCCCCATCAACAACGTATATCGTCCCCAACTGAGGTAGTAGGCCGGCATAATCGAAATCAAGCCAATCACGACGGCCGCCATAATCACTGCCGGCCACTGCCGCCACCATACCCATGCCAGCGCCGCCACACTTGCCACTGCCAGCAGATTAAACACCTGCCCACCATACAACAATACCGCCACCAAATCAGCAGGGGTTAACCCACTCGCATGCAACAAGGCCGCACTAATACTGTGATAACCACTGTGGTACGACAAATGAGTCACGGGTAAATACGGCACCAAACTCCACGGCGCATGCCCCTGCTCATAGGCCACCCGCATCAATAACGCATGGTGGACGGCATCGACCCAGGGCGGAAAAACCAACCCGGCGATTTGAGCATTGCGGGTCCATGCCACCAATCCCGCGACAATTATCGCCAAGGCGCCCCACCACCGCCCCGGCGCCACCCAGGTACTATCACCCAGCATTGGCCACAAGCGCCGCAACGCCAGGATCGCAATCACTGGCAACCACCACTCGAGTAACCATGCTGGTATCGCCACCCCAATCGTAGCCGCCAACATATATACGACAGCAACCACGGTTGGACCAACCGCCGCCCCGAGCATCAATCGTCCCACCCGACTCGTATGTGGCGCCGGAATGTATTGATGCAGCCACCACCCCGGTACAACCAACAATATACTCAATGCCACGCCCCATCGCGCCAAACCACCAACCAGCCATAACAATACGGCCATCGTTGCGGTAACCATCACGATATTGCGCTGGGTCATTTGCGAAAATGGTGTCGTCACTCTCATGCCTTTCTCAATCATCTTTTGTTATTTTAACGTGAATTTACTATCTCGCACAGAGTGCGCAGAGAACGCAGAGCGAATGTACCCACTTCAAACTTTACCTCCTACTTCACGCTTCACGCTTCCTACTTCGTACCTCGCACAGGGTGCGCAGAGGGCACCATATCTCACCGTCATTGCATGGCGCTACCGGCGCAGTGCAATCTCCATTTTCCATTTTCCATTTTCCATTTGCTCCGTAATTCAGTCGCCACAAAGCTGTCGTAGAATAGACCAATCACCGATTTACCATCAGCCTGAGGTAGCCACATGCCCCATCCCATCGATATCATCGATTCCCATACTGCCGGCGAACCAACCCGGCTGGTCATTGCCGGCGGCCCTGATTTGGGCGCTGGGCCCCTCGTTGAGCGCCTCGCCCGCCTCCGCCACCACCACGATACCCTGCGCCGCACCGTCATCAACGAACCGCGCGGGAGCGATGTGCTCGTCGGCGCCCTACTCTGCCCCCCACACGACCCTAGTGCCAGCGCCGGCGTGATTTTTTTTAATAATGTGGGCTATTTGGGGATGTGTGGCCACGGCACCATCGGGTTGGTCGCTAGTTTGGCATACCTCGGGCGCATCACTGTCGGCGAACATCGCATCGAAACCCCCGTGGGCACGATTAGCGCCCAACTCCACCCTGACGGCAGTGTGACCGTCGCCAATGTCGCTTCCTATCGCCACGCCCAGCACGTCGCCCTCACCCTGCCCGATAGGCGCACCATCCATGGTGATGTGGCCTGGGGTGGCAATTGGTTCTTTTTGTGTCATGACCACGGCTATGACCTGCACCACGACACTATCGCGACGCTCACCCAGGCCGCCAATACCATTCGCCAGGCACTGGTCGCCAACGGGATTACGGGCGTTGACAACGCCGAAATCGACCACATCGAATTATTCGGGTCCGCCGCACCCGGCGCCGATAGCCGCAGCTTTGTGCTTTGCCCTGGTGATGCCTACGACCGCTCACCGTGTGGTACCGGCACCAGCGCCAAGCTGGCCTGCCTCGCCGCCGACGGCCTCCTCGCCCCCGACCACGAATGGATCCAAGAAAGCATCATCGGTAGCCGATTCCAAGCCCGCTATCGCCGTGATGATGCTGGGCAGATTTGGCCGCTGATTACTGGTCGGGCCTATGTCACCATGGTTGGGCAAATCATCACCGACCCCGCCGACCCTTTTGTCAATGGCATCCAACGATGAGCCAATCACACGTCATCATCATCGGCGGTGGCATCGTCGGCTGTGCCTGCGCCCAGCGCCTCGCCGCAACCGGCTGGCGCGTCACCCTAATCGAACGTGACACCATCGGTAGTGGTGCCACTGCCGCCGGTATGGGACAAATCGTCGCCCTCGATGATTCGCCGGCCGAATTCGCCTTGACGGCTGATTCGCAACGGCGCTGGCATGCCCTCGGCCAAGCCAACCCCCTCGTCCACGAATACACTCCCTGTGGCACGATTTGGGTGGCCAGTGATGACGAAGAGCTGGCCATGGCCGCCGCCAAAGTGCCCAACTACCACGCCGCCGGACTACACGCCGAGCTCCTCGATGCCGCCGCCCTCTACCGCCATGAACCCAACCTGCGCCCCGGTTTGCCCGGCGGTCTGCGGATTGCCGGCGATGCGGTGGTCTATCCGTCACGCAGTGCGGACTGGCTGTGGCAACAGACCGGCGGCACGTTGATCCACGCCGCAGTCACTGCCATTCATGCCGGTGGCGTCACCCTCGCCGATGGCCGCCATTTGCATGCCGATGCGGTGGTACTAGCGACGGGCTCACGCACCCGTGACCTCGTGCCGGCCCTGCCCATCCGCCCCAAAAAAGGGCATCTCGTCATCACTGACCGCTACCCCGGCTTCATCCACCACCAAGTGGCCGAAATGGGCTACGTCAAAAACGCCCATCTCGCCGACGTCGATTCCGTCGCATTCAACGTGCAACCACGCGCCACCGGCCAAATTTTGATTGGGTCATGCCGCCAATACGACATCCACACCCCCGAAGTCGATCCCGTCATGCTCGGGCAGATGCTCCAACGTTGCCTCGAATTCATGCCAGCCCTCGCCACCTTGAGCTCACTGCGGGTCTGGACCGGCTACCGCGCCGCCACCCCTGACGGCCAGCCACTGATTGGCCCACATCCCCATCAGCCCGGCTTGTGGTTGGCCACCGGTCACGAAGGCTTGGGAATTACCACCTCACTAGGGACGGCCGACTTATTAGCGGCGTTAATGAATCACACCACTCCAGCCATCAACCCTACACCGTATTTACCCAGTCGTTTTTTTCCAGCACCATAATCACTATTATAAAAAAGTGAGCCGCCATGGCGACCATTACCGTATTCATCAACAATCATCCCTACACCTGCGACGCCGGTAATAGTGTCGCAGGCGCAATTGCCCAAGCACACCAACAGCTTGTCACCACTCGCCAATCGGTCCATGGCATGCCGCGGACTGCTGTATGTGGCATGGGAATTTGCTTTGAATGTCGCGTCACTATCAATAGCAACGCTCATCAACTCGCCTGCCAAACACCCGTCGCTACCGGCATGCAGATTACCTATGAGGAGACCGGGTATGCATAGCTACGACGTCATCATCATCGGTGCCGGCCCTGCCGGCATGCATGCCGCCCAGGCCCTCGCCAGCCGCGGCCAACAAGTCGCCCTAATCGACGACAACCCCGCTGCCGGCGGGCAAATCTGGCGGGGCGTCAACAATCACGCAACCCAATCAGCCCGTGCGGCCTTGCACTCGCCCCTGATCACCACCTACTACCAAACCCGCGTCATCGCCACCTTGGCGGCGCAACAATTGCTGGTCGAAACGCCCAATGACGCCCATTTATTGCATTACCGCCATCTCGTCATTGCCAGTGGTGCCCGCGAACTGCTGTTGCCGGTGGCGGGCTGGACGCTCCCCGGAGTCACGGGGATTGGTGGTCTACAAGCGCTTGTCAAAGCAGGTATGCCCATCACCGGCAAACGAGTCGTGATTGCCGGCACCGGTCCACTCATTTGGCCGGTGGCGGCGTTTTTGCGCACACATGGTGCCCACATCGTGGCCATCGCCGAGCAACAATCGTTGCCCCGCTTAGTGCGTTTTGGACTGCATCTGGCCCGTTATCCTGGCAAACTCTGGCAGGCCATGAGCTATGCGACCCAACTGATAGGCGTGCCGTTTTGGCATGATAGTCATGTCATTGCCATCAGCGGTACAACACACAGCACCGGCGTACGCATCCAACGGGGAGAGCATCAATTCCAGCTGGCCTGCGATTATGTGGCGCTCGGCCACCACCTCGTTCCCAATCTCGACATCGCCCAATCCCTCGGATGCGCCACCACCCCCACCGCCATCACCACCACCGACCTGCTAGCCACCACCATCCCCCACGTTTATGCCATTGGCGAGGCCCGCGGCATCGGTGGGCTCGATTGTGCCATCGCCGAGGGGCACCTGGTGGCAGCCGTAATTTGCCAAGACGCCAGCGCCAGCGCGCAGTGGCACCAGCGTGTCCAGACCGAGCGCCGCATCGCCACTGCCATCGCCGCCACCTTTACGCCACCCCACCTGCCCCCACTCGCGGCCGACACCATCGTCTGTCGCTGCGAAGATGTCAGCCATGGCCAGCTCCAGCACGCCCCCGATTGGCGCACGGCCAAACTGCAACAGCGCTGTGGCATGGGTCCTTGCCAAGGGCGGATTTGCGGCGCCGCCACCCAGCACCTGTATGGCTGGGGTCCCGATGCCGTGCGCCCGCCCCTACGCCCCGCCCGGGTGGCCACCCTTGCGTTGTTGCACGCCATTTCACCGACGGCCGAGTAGTTTTTTTCATAAGGCTATTGACAAAAAATAACCCGGCTGCGACGGGAATCGACAACAGGAATTACGCTAATCAGCCGAGCCATTCACCAGAAAGTGTGACCCATGACCAGTTTTTCTATTGCCAATGCCCCTTGTTCGTGGGGTACCCTCGAATTTGCCGGTCTCAGCGGTGAACGCATCAGCTCCACCCAAATGCTCGACGAACTGGTCGCCACCGGCTATACCGGCACCGAACTAGGCGATTGGGGCTTTATGCCTACCGACCCCAGCCAACTCGCTGCCACACTCCAGCACCGTCAGCTCACCCTGATTGGTGCCTTTGTCCCGGTGGCGTTACAAGGGGATGCTACCCAAATCGCCACCGCCACCGATCACGCCCAACGCACCGCCGAGCTACTGGCCCGCACCGCCCAAATCCTCGGGCAAGCACACGCACCGTTACTCATCCTAGCAGATGCAAATGGCACCGATCCAATACGCACGGCCAACGCGGGCAGAATCACGGGTCACACACCTTCTGGTGTCATCGTCCAAGCCGCCAAGGTCGCCAGCGAAGTCGCCCGGACGGTATATGCGGCCAGCGGCGTACGGAGCGCCTTCCATCACCATTGCGCCGGTATCATCGAAACCCCCGATGAAGTTCGCCGCTTCCTCATGCACTGCGACAATGACGTGCTTGGTCTCGTTTTTGACACTGGTCATATGCTCTATGGGTCCGGCGACAATACCACCGATATTGCTACGCTCCTGCACGAATTTGCCCCCCACGTGCGCCTCGTGCACTTCAAAGATTGTCAGCCCCAGATTGCCACTCGCACCCGCCACGACCAGCTCGATTACTTTGCCGCCATCCAAGCCGGGATTTTTTGTGAGCTGGGGCGGGGCGCCGTCGATTTCGCCGCCATCACCCGCACCCTCACCACCATCGGCTATCAGGGCTGGATTGTGGTTGAGCAAGACGTCCTGCCCGGCATGGGCGAACCCCGCATCAGTGCCGCACACAACCGCGACTATCTCCGTAGCATCGGTCTCTAACACCCCTATCAGGAGCATATCCATGCAATTCACCGTTTGTAGCGCCAATCTGCGCAACGCCAATGCCAATGACGGCGCGGATTCGTGGCCCCACCGCCAGCAATTACTCGCCCAAACGCTCCACGCCCTCACCCCCGACATCATCGGCGTCCAAGAATGTATGGATACCCAGCTCGACTGGGTGCGTGACACCTTTGCCGGCTATACCATTATGCCGGGGTTGCCGTATGGCAATCATGGTCCATACGAATACGCCGCCTTGGCGCTACGCAATGACCTGTTTACGGTTACCGGCCATGGCAACTGTTTTTTGAGTGAGACGCCTCACGTGCAATCACGGTCATGGGATTGTACTTGGACCCGCGTCGCCAATTGGGTGACCGTCACCCATATCCCAAGTGGGCAAGCATTGTGCATCTGCAACACCCATCTCGACCACTTGGGTGCGCAATCACGCACCGAATCAATCCACGTCATCGCCAGCCAACTCGCGCCCCTCGCCCACCTGCCCACCATCATCATGGGCGACTTCAATGTCGCACCCGCCAGCGCCGCCCACGCCGCCTTGCTCGGCTACGGCTTTGTGGATAGTTGGCAAGCCACTGGGCATGCCGATGGCGCCGGTGTGCTAACCTTCCACGGCTTCAAAGGCGATATCTGGCCGAGTATCTCGGGCGAACCCGAGGATGCCCGCATCGACTGGATTTGTAGTCGCGACCCTCACCAGCAACTCCGCGTGATTGCTGCCCAGATCGACAAATCACACGACAACGGACGCTACCCGAGTGATCATTACTTCGTGACGGCACAATTTGCGGTGGCGACAAAAAAATAATCCTGCACTTCATGGGGAAAAGCATATGCACGACATCCAAACATCGCGATTCCATGCCCCATATCCCATCGTGATTCGCGGCATCAAAGGTGATTTAGATCTAGCGGTGGTAATCATGCAAGACCACACTGGCTTGTCACTCTCACTCTGGCATGGACACAACCAGCAATTAACCCCAGTCGACTATGCCCATGTGAGTTTTGCCACCACCATCACCCCCGACGGCAAATTCATTTTGGATCTCGACGATCCCACCGGGTCTGAATTAGGCCATTTGCACGCCTTCCCTTTCGCCGGTGGTCCAGCCATCGATCTCACGCCCCTACAAGGGGCCTACACCATTCGGGGAATCGATACCTCGCTTGATGGCAAATCCGTACTAATTACCGGTGTCGATGACAGTGGTTTTTTTGTGATTTTGACCCCCATTCACGATCCCAGCCAGGCTCGTACCGTCTTTACATCAGCAAACGAGTCATGGTCAGGCATCCTTTCTGCCGATAACACGCTCGTTGCCGTTGAAACAACCGACCATAATCCTGGTATCCGCAGGTTTGCAACCTCGGTCGTCGATGTCGCCACCAGTACCGTCATCGCCGTGTTGAGCGATGGGCCATTGGCGCCGGTCCGCCCAGTGCGCTTTGCCCAGACCGCCGGCGATATGCGCCTCTTGGCCTACACCGAAGCCAGCGGGTTTGCCCGGCCATTGATTTGGGACCCGCGCAGTGGCGACCGCATCGACATCCCCCTCCCCGCACTGCACGGCGATGTGATGCCCCTCGATTGGCATTCCGCCAGTGGGTTGATTCTGTTGGTCCACGTGGCCGAGGGGATTCATCAGCTCTATGAGCACGATGTAGCCACCGGCATCACCCACAAATTAGTGCATCCTACAGGAGCATACTTTGAACCAGACGTAGGTGCCGAAGCGCCCATGATTTGGTCCAGCTATTACACCCACACAGGCACCAAACGATTGACCCACAGTAGCTGGAATGTGCCCCTGCATCTGCGCGAGTCCGTCCACCGCGAGCCACCGCAAATAGTTATGGCACCGCATCCTGTGCCCAGCGCCACGCCATTCACGTCCCACCAAATCACCAGTCGTGATGGCACAAACGTGCAACTGTGGGTGGGAGTTCCCACTGACCGTGACGCCATCCGTGGCATCATTTTTGACGTACACGGTGGTCCAAATCTCGTTACCGTTGATCGCTACGATGCCCTTGCGCAGTCTTGGATTGATGCAGGCTGGGTCTTTGCATCGCTCAATTACCGTGGCAGTGTCACCAATGGGCGCGCATTCCGCGAAAAATACTGGCGCAATGTAGGCGTCGGCGAAATAGACGATATCCAAGCGGCCATTGATTGGCTAACCCTGCGCCACCCCGCCCAAAAAGAGACTATGTTTATCACTGGCGCATCGTATGGGGGATTTTTGACGCTACTAGCGCTCGCCAAACTACCCGATCGCTTCCGTGGGGGATTCGCCCATGTCGCATTATGTGACTGGGTGGTGGCCTACCAACAAATGAACCCCGCCATCCAGGTAGCGTGGCGCTGCTTTATGGGCAGCGATCCTGCAAACGATATCACCCCGTGGCAGAAAGCCTCACCTATCACCTACGTCGCTACAGTGCGGGCACCAGTCTGGCTCAATCAAGGACTGTATGACTCGCGTACTCCCCCTTTGCAAGCCAGTCACTATGCCGAAGCACTCAAAGCCCAAGGTGGTGATGTGCGCTTGGATTGGTTTGCCGGTGGACATATGCCCGGTGGCCTTGCGGGCATGCACAACGATTTCCAAAAAATGCATACGCTGGCCATCCGCGCCTTGCACGGGCAACGCTGGGATGAAATGGAACCGTAAATACCCCACAATCACCGCCACCCTGTAACCACCAAAAAATCCCCCTCGTGTGCGCCGTGCACGTGAGGGGGATTTTGGTATCGTTACCGTCCGTCTGATTATTCTTTGGCGACGTCCAACATATCGGCGATGTTGGTAAACTTGACCCGCGGTCGCCCTTGGGCATTGCCCATGGCCGTTTCATGCACATCGATGCACCGCCAGCCAGCATAACTCACCACCGTCGCACAGCGTGAACGGATCAAGGCATCGACGGCTTGGCCATCGCGCAATTCATCGGCAATGCCGCCGAGTGTGGGCCAATCTTCCTTCATGGCATTGACTGTCGCCACCGAGTCTGGTTTGTTGGTGCCGATAATCCCTGACGGACCCCGTTTGGCCCAACCCACCACATAGCATTGCGGTACGACGGCGCCATTAGCACCATCGAGCAAGCGCCCGTCACGATTGGGGAACAGGCCTCGTTTGTCATCAAACGGCACCCCCTCAATCGGCACGCTCCGGTAACCAACCGAGCGCAGTACCAAGCCGGTAGCAATCGTCCGGCGTACGCCAGTACCTTCGGCTTTGACGCCGCCGTTACCATCGGGAACGAGGCGATTGCGTTCGACCACCACGCCCGTCACCTTGCCATGTTCACCCACAATTTCGATGGGTGACCACAAAAACTGCATCTGGATGCTGCGTGAATGGGCCGGCTGACGCTGCAAATATTCTTGCATCACATCAAAATTCCGACTGGCGACTTTTTCGTTGGCGAGTTGGGTGGTGCTGACTTCGTCTAGCACGAAATCGCCGCTATCCAGCAATACATCGACACCGTGAATTTCGCCGAATTCTTTGAGTTCGGGGGTGGTAAAGGCAGCCTGTACCGGTCCACGCCGCCCCAACAACACGACCTGTTTGACCGCTGATTGGCGCAAGGCAGCCAAGGCGTGGTCGGCCATGTCGGTGGTGGCAAGTTCGTCGACCGACTCCATCAAGGCCCGGGTGACATCCATGGCCACATTGCCGTTGCCAATCACCACCACCCGCTCCGTCGACAAATCAAATTGGGCATCACGGTAATCGGGGTGGCCGTTGTACCAGCCCACAAAAGCCGTAGCTGGGGCACTTCCCTGTAAATCCTCACCGGGGATGCCCATTTTGCGGTCAGATTGGGCGCCGACTGCATAAATGACTTGGTCGTAGTAGGTGCGTAATTCGGTGTGCGTGATATCACGCCCCACGGTTACATTGCCAAAAAACCGCACCCGGGCGTCGGCGAGAAGTTTTTCGTAGATGCGGGTCACCCCTTTGATGGATTGATGGTCGGGGGCCACACCCGAACGCACCAAGCCAAACGGCGTGGGTAAGCGCTCAAAAATATCGATGCGCACTTGTGCATCGGCTTTCAACAGGGATTCAATTGCATAAAATCCCGCCGGACCAGATCCAACCACTGCCACACACAGGGGTCGTTCGGCACTTGCAATGGGGTGCGTCATGGTTCCATCCTTTTTCATCAACCGTCGTTATTGCATTCTAGACGCTACCACCAGTCGAGACGTTCCCGATTTGCACGAGATTTAGACGGGTGGCCACGGGTAGCTGCGCTCTGATGATGGCTGGGGGTATTTGCCTTTGGCAAGCAAGCGCTCGATGCGCCGTTGCAAGGCCTGGATTTCTTCGGGGCTGAGCAGGGTATCGAGCAGGCTCAGGCTCTGTTCACGGCGGTGGATGCGCCCGCGCAACGTCGCCAATTCTTGCATGATTTCGTCGGGGATTGCGTCGCCGGCAAAATCCCACAACACCGTCCGCAGTTTGTTTTCGTGGTGGAAGGAGACGCCGTGGTCAATCGCCCACAAGCGCCCATCATTGCCTTTGAGGCAATGGCCACTTTTGCGATCGGCGTTATTGATAACGGCATCAAAAACTGCTAGGCGGGGCAGGTATGATTCAAAGCCGCCCTCTTGTTGCATCGTAAAAAGATGGGCTGCTTCGTCGTTTTCAATAAACAGTTGCACCGAGCCGAGCCCATACGGGCCGTCACGCAACACGGTGGGTGGCACGAGATGCCATTTGAGCTCTTGGCTCATCACAAAGGCTGCCGCCTCGCGTTGACACAAGGTGCCCCGCGTGAAGTCCCACAATGGACGCTCGCCCCGTTGCGGCTTATAGATGGCAAGTGCTTGGTTGCCTTCATGGGCGACAATACACAAAATCGTCGCATTGCTACTCCACGGCATCGACGTTTGCGGGATTAGTTCGCCATAGGTGAGCAACGCCAATATCTCATTCATCCCCAAGGCTGGTCGTTCATCGCTCATCGCCGTACTCATCTATCAATTCAGGAACACCTAATTAGTTCATTTGCGGACAAAAATGCCCTTCGGGGTCTTGGGGGCGCCCACAATTACCACAGATTTTGCGCCCACCCGCCACCAATTGCACGATGTGTTTGCTGAGCCCCCGCATCTGGTCACGGGGAATACAAATCCGCGCCGACGGCGATTCTTCGTCTTCGTCTTCATTGATCCCTTGCATGATAATCACACACAAATCACGCTCGGCATCATACCCCAACCCCAATTGTGCCACCCGAAAGGCTGGTTCAATGGGTTCGATTAACGACATATCGCGAATCAACAAATCGTCGTCTTTGGGTGACAGCAACGAATTATTGCTGACGATTTCCTCCCCCAAACGATCGAGGGCAATCCCCAAGGCGCGTACTTGTTCTTTTTCGGTCAAAAAAGCGACCAACTCACGGCCACGCCGGGCCTGAATATAAAACGTGCGTTGGCCTGGTTTGCCAACCGTCCCGGCAGTCAAATAGGCTGCCGGATCAAAATCATAGGTGTACTTCATGGTGTGGTTGTCGTCGTTGTACTAGGCTGCGCCGGCACCTCAGGTGGCTTGGGGCGCAGGTGTGCGAGTGCGCCCTGGTCATTCATTACCAACAAACGCGGGCCGGCTTTGGTAAAGCGAAACGCCGTCACCGAGCAGGTGCCGATTTCGAGGCGTTGAAACAAATCCATGTGCATGCCGATGTAATAGGCACAGGCCAATTTAATCAAATCAGCGTGTGATACCACTGCAATTACTTCTTGATCGCCATGCCCAGCCCGAATGCGTTCGAGGGCCTGCACCATGCGCATTTGAGATTCACCGAGTGTTTCACCACCGGGGAAGCGCGTGCCACTGGGATAATGTTGCACCCCTGGCCATAACTCATGCTCGTACAGCACTTTGAGCTCAGCACCCTGCCATTCACCATAATCAACTTCACGCAAATCAGGTACTTGGATGATTGGCATATCACGCTCTGCCACGATGGCCTGGGCTGTTTCGAGCGTGCGGTCGAGTGGGCTGGCATAGACTGCCGCCAAGGGAATATCATGCAGACGCTGTGCTACGGCCTGGGCCTGTTGGCGTCCTTCTTCATTGAGGTGTACGCCTGGAATCCGTCCAGCCAAGCGCCCATGCACCCAATCATTGGCACCATGACGAATCAATAATAAGGTCGTCACGCGGTCGCTCCTTCTATTCCTGCGATGTTGCTTACTCCATCATACCAAAATTTTCTTGCGGTCATGTATACCAACACTGCGTGTGATCCGACTAGCTCGCTTCGCTCACATCACGCTGATTAATCGATAAGCGCGTCAACAACCCCATCACCACGAAATTCATCAATACCGCCGAGCCACCATACGACACGAACGGCAAGGTGATGCCGGTCAATGGCATCAAACGCAAATTACCGGCAATAATGATAAACGATTGCACTACCAAAATCGTGGTACACCCCACTGCCAACAATTGTTCAAACATCGAAAACTTACCCGCCAACCGCATTGCAATCCCATATCCTCGCACTGCCAACAACAAATAGCCCATCAACAGCCCCACCGCACCGAGCATACCTAATTCTTCGCCAATACTAGTGAAAATATAGTCGGTATGCGAGGCTGGCACCATACCTGGCATGCCTTTGCCGATGCCACTCCCCAGCACACCACCCGACGCCAAGGCATAAATCGATTGAATCGATTGGTAGCCACGCTCTTGGGACCAAGGATCAAGCCACAACCCTACCCGTAATTTCACAATCGGCAAAAAATGATAGAGCGCATAGGCCCCAATCACAAATGCCACCAACCCAATCCCGGCATATAAGCCGCGACTAGTCGCCACATAAATCATCGCCAAAAAGACACTAAACAACATCAAAGCAGCACCGAGGTCGCGTTGAATCACAATCAACACCATGGCCAGCCCCCACATCACCAGCAACGGCACCATAGCGGTCGCTGATGGTAACGCAATCCCCCTCCACTGCACGCCACTCGTCAATTGTCCTTGTTGTTCATCGAGGTATGACGCCAAAAAAATCACCAAAGCAAGTTTCAATAATTCTGATGGTTGAAAGTACAACGGGCCGATTTTGAGCCACGCCCGCACGCCACTGTTGTTGGGATCATCCCCAAAAAACAACGTCGCCACAATCAATAACAACCCCAGCGACAACCAGACATAGCGGTAATGACCAAGATGATCAATCAGCGTCATGCGCGTGCGTTTGAGCAATACCGTATCCCATGGTACCAGCACAATCAACCCAAACACGATAATTCCTATCGTAACCCACACCGCTTGCCGCACATCAATGTTGGGGTAGGTATCAGGATAAAGCACCGCTAAACTCGGGTCGAGCCGTGCGGTAAACAATAGCCCCATCCCACTAAAAAACGCCGTCAACGGAATCAATAATTGGTCAGCCCGTGGTTGCAAGCGATGCATCAACACCGACAGCACCACGAAGCAGAGCAATGGTGCCATCGATGGCCACAAAATCCGCAACACCCCCCGCGCCGTAGGGACCAATTCCGTACTCCCCGTCGTCAACGTGAGTTGTACGTAGCCGACGGCATACAACACGAGTACCAGTAAGAGCAACAATAATTCATCAAACCGGATATACCGGCGCAAAAAATACATAATTCACCTGTACCTAGCGCACGATACATGCGTATAGCTGTATTATACTCGTACCGCAAATACGCCAAAAAACAGTTCAGCGCAGGCTGACGATTATGTCACCCTGCGCTGAAGTTTGGTTTGACAGACAGCCCCTACACGTTAAACAAGAAGTGACAAATGTCACCGTCTTTGACGATATAGAGCTTCCCTTCAAGTCGCACGGTACCGGCTTTTTTGGCGTCAACCATAGTACCGGCCTTCATCAAATCATCAAATGCGACCACTTCAGCACGGATAAATCCCCGCTGAATGTCTGAATGGATGGCGCCAGCGGCTTCCACTGCCGGCGTATTACGCCGAATCGTCCAAGCACGCACTTCGTCTTCGCCGGCCGTCAAAAAGCTCATTAATCCGAGCAACTCATACGACATGCGAATCACGCGATTACGGGCCGGCTCAGTGATACCGAGATCTTCCATAAAGACTGCCGCATCATCATCAGACATCTGTGCCAATTCTGCTTCGATTTTGCCCGCAATCACCGCAACACCGCTCATACGATGGTCATAACTAAAGTCAAACGACCCATTCACGGCATCGTCACTAACATTAATGACTTGTAAAATCGGTTTGGCAGTCAAAAACTGATACCCGCGCAACAAGCGTGATTCGTCTTCGTTGAGGTCGATATCACGCACGTGTTTCCCGGCTTCGAGTGCTTCTTGCAAGCGCACCAAGGCATCACGTTCGATGATACGTTGGTCACGATCACGCCCAGCCATTTTGGTGATTTCACCACCCAAACGTACCAAACGCTTTTCGATGATTGCCAAATCCGAGAACGCCAACTCAAGGTCGACAGATTCAATGTCGCGCCGAAAGTCTACGCTCCCGTCTGGGTGCGGCACACCCGAATCATCAAAGGCTCGTACCACATGCAAAAACGCATCAGCACCACTGATATAATTCAACACTGCTGCTGGTAGACCACTTTTGTTGCCACCGCTCATACCCGCCACATCGACGTATTGCACATCGGCAGGGGTAAATTTGCGCGGCTTAAACATCCGAGCCAACGCATCTAAGCGCTGATCAGGGACTTTGACGGTGGCGATGTTGGGTTCGAGCTGCCCCGAACTATACGCCGCCGTTTCGGCAGTACCCCGTGTCAATGCATTAAATACCGTGGTTTTGCCACTGTTGGCCAACCCAATAATCGCAATCTTCATGCTTGCTTACTCGTAAATCCAGCGATCCACGCTGCGCTCTACTTTTACCAACTCATTGCTGGTAAAAAAGATAGCCGTCTCGCGCTCGCCGCTTTCGGGGGAGTCTGAGGCATGGATCAAATTACGGCCGATTTCGAGGCCGTAGTCGCCACGAATCGTGCCGGGGGCTGATTTGACCGGGTTGGTGGCACCAACCATGGTACGCACCGTCTCGATGACGTTTTTGCCGGTGACGGCAATCACCACCACTGGACCTGAGGTGATGTATTCAATCAACGATGGAAAGAAGGCGCGGGCTTCATGCTCGGCATAGTGGGTACGAGCCAATTCTTCGGTGACCTGCATCAACTTCAACCCAGCCAACTTCAATCCGCGTTGCTCCAACCGCCCCAAAATTGCACTAATCAACCCACGTTGTACGGCATCGGGCTTCAAAATAATTAATGAACGCTCCACAACAGACTCCTTCATCACAAGATGACACAATTACCGTATCTATCATACCATTATTCATTATACGAGTGCATGACAAAGGGGTGTATTTGGCATACACCCCTTCACTCATAGCCAGCACCATTGTTTTTATAACAACGGCGCCGGACCACTATTCAAGGTCATGCGATAGGCCTCTACCGCCTCTTGGACTTTGTTTTGCTTGGCGTAGGCATTGCCCAACAAACGACTACATTCACGACGAATCTGTGGTTCACCGATTTCTGTGAGCACATCACGTAAATCATTCACCACATCTTCGAGCAATACGCTATTGCGAATCAAATACCGATATTGCGTAAGTGCCGTGTCATACATGCGGCATTGTACCGCCACCCGTGCCACCGACAAACGCAATACCCCGTTTTCGGGGTCTTCTTGGAGCGCCCGCAAATAACCGTCAATTGCGAGATTCTCCGAAATGACCGCACTCGCCGTAGCGACGGGTGGCACCAAATTCGCTAGTGGCGTATTGACTTTGGGGGCCGCCACAGGAGGTATTTCGCTAACCAATAATTGCTCGAGATCGGGAGTAATCGGGGCCATTTCCCCTGAAGTCAACCCCAAGTCACGAATCACCTGTGACACATCGACCTCGTTGGGCTGGGTATCAGCAGGAAAGTCATGCAACCGCATACCATGACTCACGGACAATTGACTAAAGTCCGGTTGACGTTGCACAATTACTGATTCATCTTCGAGTAACGCGAGCAGCGCATCATGGGTTGCTTGATCACCGGCACTTGCCCGAGCCACATCATCGGCAGCGACGATGCCTTTGCGCAAGCCATGTTCAAGCAGTTCCGTCAAGGTTTCGTCTGGCTCAACAGGATTAATCCGGGTATTTGGGTCGACACGTGGCAGAGTCGCCGACAAGCCACGCATTCCTTCGGTCAATCCACTGCCTGGTTGCGCCAACAACGATGCCAATAAATTGTCACCACCATGTGCTGGCTCAGCCAAAGGGATGCTACTTTCGTAATCTGGCGTTTGCACATCGAGCAATGATTCGAGTGTCACTGCCGCGGCTTTGACTGCCTGATTTGCCGCCAAATTGTTACGGTTTACCGGAGTGCGGGTACGGTCAATCACATGCGCCCCGCCCAGCGTCCGCGCCACTACATCACGTAAATCCTCGGTCTGTGCCGGATGATACTTGATTTCCAACCGTGCTAATAGGACATACAAATCATCGCTACACGGGGTAGTTTGAATCATGGACGTATCAATCCGATTGCTTACGACCACTGGCGTATCCGTTGCACTTGGTTCAGGCTCATTCACCACATCGACCGAATTTTTTTGCATAGCGGATGCCAAAAAGCGGTCATCATCATCAACCGGATAATCAATATCAAACGGTATTGCCGTGATATTGCCGCCACTGCCGTGGAATTGGACGGGTTCGGTGGCAACCTCATCGATATCAGGAGCTACTGGCGTCGTCGTTGGCACACGGACGTTGTTGTTTACCGTCACCGTAGCGACCGGTGTCGGTGGACCATCCCCCAGCATCTGCGGATCCAATGCCATCGTCTGAATCATTGATGCATTTATTACCGGCGCAACTGCCGTGACTGAAGAAGTGAAATTCGCTGCCATCGCCATAACCGAGGGATTTGTGCCGACACTTGCTACCGTTGTTGCCGCTACAGGGAGCGTTGTCACACCGGAATCTGCATGTAACGCCGCTTGGCGTTGTAACGTCCGTTGCAACAAAATTCCAGTGCTGTCATGCGCCGTATCATCAAGCATACATGCATGATCATGATCATGATCAATATCCGTCATCCGACCCATTTGGCGCATCTGCCCTAGGACCGATTCGACTTCGTGCGCCGCAACCGTCGGCATTTCGGCGGTGACAAGATACGTCACTCGCACACCCGAACTCGCCTTGGACTGCACTTGTTGTTGGTACCATGCCGTATCGTCCCAGGCCGGGAGCACCCACTCAAGCTGGGTTGGCACGGCATCACTACCAAATAACTCGTGCGCAGTTTCTAATAATGGATCCAGTGCTTGCGCCCGTTCCCAACATTTATTACTCACTACACTATCACGACTACTTTGATAGCGCGCTTCAATCAAATTTGCCTTCAATAATTGCGGGGCTTGCAACAATATTTCTTGGCAAATTTCGTGCGCTTCAGTTTCGTCACCATTCCGCCACAACGCCTCAGCCAACGCAACCACATGTTCGCGGTGATTGGGGTTGGCAAGTGCCATTTGATGAAATTCTGGGATGGCCTGGCTATATGCATGCGACCGCATAAACAATCGTGCCAGCCCAGATCGACTCAGATGCAAATAGACATCGTGGCGGGCCGTGCGTTGATACAAATTCAACAAACGCGGCCGCAATTCACCCATATCGGGGCGAATTTCCATCGCCCGCTCGAGATATTTCGTCGCACTTGCCAAATCACCTTCGCGCTCGGCAACCGTACTCAATCCCACTTGGGCAATAATGTTCTCTGGGTCACTTTCACATACTGATTCAAACAACTCGCGCGCCTCACCCAATGAATTTGCCGCAATTAGCGCCTCACCCAAATACAACTTGGCCTTGAGATTTTGGGGGAATGCACTCAGTACATGCCGCGCAATCCCTGCTAATCGCTCGTGTTCGCCACTCCCTACCGCCTCACGCATGAGTTCATATGCACTCTGCAATGTCATTTCATTCATCATGACCTCTTTACCCTACTACCAAGCCCTATTCCATTAATTCCAATGGTATTAAATTACAATTTGATGACATCTGAAAATATACTACCACGATTTGTCATATAAATCAATACTATAAAATGTAGTTATTTACAAATAGATAACAACATTCATTACATTCATTATTTTTGCATAAAAAACAGCCCCTAAAAAGATCCCACCCCCCAATGCTGACGCATTCGGGGGTGGGATTGCACTGAACGTAAAATCAGCTGCTTAGGGTAATCGGCGTAATCGCAGCATGACTTCCAAAATCCGTTGACCATAGGTAGTACCAGGATAGGCCCAGCGCCCATTCAAGCCAACAACCGTCGGTGCAACTCCACGCAAATTGCTCGGTAACGCGCGGTACCCTAGAGCTTTGGTAATCATTGCTTTCTGGGCAGGGGTAGCTTGGTCATCACGCAAGGCATAGGCCAGCAAGCGGCCAATATGCGCCGGCACGGCATCCTCACTCCACGTGGGGAAGCTAAGGCCTTTTTCCCACATGTTACGTTGCGTATTAAAGACCCACCCCGGCTGATTGGGGTTTGTCGACGAAGACTGGCCTTCAACGCCCAACCCCGCCGGATTATTTTGGGGACGTGCCGACCAATAACTCGTCAAAAAGCCCGTTTCGTGCGCCATTTGGGCAATAGCCAGGAACCAGTCGACACCCACACTCGAACCCACCTGCTCGTAGGCTTGCACAATGGCGCGTACATCGTCGTAACTATACCCATTGTTGACGGCGCGTGGTGCCAGCACCCGCACGGCTTCTTCGACAGTGCCACTCGGCAAGCCAAGGATGGGCAAATCCTTAGGGGCTTGGGCTGGCAAAAAATCACGCATTTCGTTGCCCAACAAGCCAAACAACACGTCGTACGGGTCGCTGTTTTCGGGGTGTAGCTCAAAGCGCGCCCGTTCAAACCATTGCACTTGGTATTCTTTGCCATCACTCAAACGCTCGGTGATGATATCAGAGACCGGCAAACCAAACAATGCCAGGCTTTCGTTTTCGGACACGGCATCTTTGCTATCGAGGTTGAGCCCATAGCGCCGCCACGTATTCAAAAAACGCCCACACACGGTGTGGCCTGTTTCGGCAAAGGTGCGACAATTTTTGCCACTATCAGTTTTGGGGAAGGTAAACCAGTCACGTGCTTGTTGATTCAAGCGATCAGCACCGAGTCGCCCCAACAATACATCATAGGGTGCTTTGTTCCCCGGATGAAGTTCCAGCCGGTTGCGCTCAAAGCGTTGCACGGTCAAGGTTTTGCCTTCAATCAAGACATCCACCTGCGGACCAATCGGCAGCCCAAACACACGTAACCCACCTTGGGATTCCCAATAACTGCGAATTCGTCCCGTGATACAGTACCCTGTTTCACTAAAACAGCGTGGCTCAATGGTTTGGGCCCGCACCACGCTTGGTCCACTGCCAAGCCACATACTTACACAAGCAATTATTACTACCAAACGTCGTACCATAACACCTCGCATCAATACAATGTACGAAAAACGTCGACCTTAAGGGTCGACGTTTTGGGTGCTCATAATGAGCGTTTGTTGGTCGGGGCGAGAGGATTTGAACCTCCGGCCTCATGAACCCCATTCATGTGCGCTACCAGGCTGCGCTACGCCCCGTCATGCCAACACGCTAATAGTACGCTACAACTATAGCCAATGTCAAATCGAATTTGCAGGCACTATGAAATATGGTGGAAAGGGCGAGATCCTCGTTGTCTCGCGCAGAGGCACACAGAGGACGCAGAGGCATTCTCACTTCCGGAGGGCGAATAGCGGCGAATGAATTCGCCGGCATGATTCGCCCCTTCCTTCACACTTCACACTTCACACTTCACACTTCACACTTCACACTTCCTACTTCCTACTTCCTACTTCCTACTTCCTACTTCATACTTCATACTTCTTAGAAGGGTTCTATGCCAACGGCGGCTAATTCGTCGGCGAATTGTTCAAAATCGTGGCGCGAGCGTAGGCGTTCGAGTGCTTGCAGTAATGGATCACGTTTAATCCCAGGCAACAATAATGCCCGACCCACAAATTGGCGTAAGTAACTGAGAATCACGGCGCGATTACTCGCAATCATGGTTTCACCTTGAAAATACGATTCCATTGCAAGGGCGAGGCGCCCGGTTTGTTCGGTCATCCAAAAATGCGGTGGCACTGCGACATTGAATGGGTATGGATAGCTTGGATCGGGCAAATACGTCAATCCGTCAATTGTTTCTGGGCTTGGAATTGTCATGGTGACCTCTCATATATACACGATAAGTAAACATCATTATGCTCCCATTATGACGGTTTTAGTGCATTTGTGCCAATACGATAACGATAGTAGGATATGTCATGATACACGATAGTTTTCTTACGAAAACAAAACTATTCTAGTTTGCAAAGAATTACTATTTCTCGTATAGTAGGGGAGTATATGGTTGTAGATTTACATTTTTGCGTGTGCAATCAATTTTTTACCGAATCCGGTACGATTGTATACTGTTAATTTTGATTAGTGCGACAAAGCGTTCTATTTGCAAAAGGCAAAAACTGAAATATTGGAGTACGTCGATGAATTTGTCCCCTAGTACCAGTAGCCACGGCAGTATTGTATTGCGCATCGATCCTTATGTGCGCTATCAACAACGTGATGACAGTGAGCATCTCGAATTGCTCCAAGCTGCAGCAAACGCCGCATTGGACATGATTGCCATGACTGATTTAGGCACGCTGAAAGGATTCGAATCACTCCAGCGTGACCTCGAGAAGTTAGTATTACTCGAAAAAGCCGGTATTCTCAATGCCCAAGATCAAGTGCGCTTAGCGCTCCATCGCGAGCTCCGGGCCCGTACCATGATCCTGCCGGGATTTTCCATAATCAGTAGTGAATCAGTACTCTTTAGTGCGATTTTTGCAGCAGATACTGCTACTACCAGTATCATCACCATCTTGCAACACCTCGGAGGCGAATCACCTACCGGCCAAAGCCAGATGCCTGCCAGCGCCGTGTGTGCACTGGTGCATGCCGCCGGCGGTATCGCCATTGCACATCCTAGTGATGACGACCACCTCAGCGTCGTACAATCATTGCTTGCCACTGGGCAACTGCATGCCATCGACCAAACGAACCCTGCCATCAGCGATGTGTGTATCCTCGGTGGCTCAGGCGCTACGACCCTCGATGCAATTGGGGCAGCCTTCAGTGAAATCACGCTGACTGCGCCTACCTTTGCCGCCTTGCGTGATGTCGTCCTCGCCCACCAACACACGGCGATTAGTTTTATCAACACCCCGATTCGGCGCTGGGCCATCGACCAATTACTCCAAGCCAGCAACGACAATCATATCGTACAACTCCCTGAAGCCAAAAGTGCCGATTTGGCACCACACATCGCCGCCTTGGCCAATGCCGGCGGGGGCATCATGCTGCTCGGTAGCGAGCAAGGGCAGATTGTTGGGCTCAAGCAACGCGAAAAAGCCCTCACCGCCGTCAGTAAAGCAGTCGAACTCTTGTCTCCAGCCCCCCAAATCAACAGCGAATCAATCCAAATCGATGCTGATGAGTTGTTGCGTGTTGAGGTGCGGCCTAGCGCGAGCGAGCAACCACCCTATGTGCTCCGCGATGGACGCATCATGGTACGCCGTGACGGCCAAACCCAAGCCGCCACTTCGCTCGAGATTCGTCAGCTCTGCCAAAACCCCGGTGGCGATGGTAGCGACCTCGATCTGCCCCGCAGTGGCGTGTCGGTGGTATCAGCCCAGCGCCGCGCCGGGATTTGGCATTACGAAGTGCGCGATTTGCGCACCACCGCCGGCGTCACCCGTGACCGTGCCCAAGGCTTGTGGAGCTATGCCATCGAGCAACACGAAAAGCTCCGTGATGGCAGCGAAAGCCTCGATACCATCAAATGGACCAATCAAATCGGCTTGTGGCGCACGTACGTCCAAGGCGGGCGCCCCAAATACGATTTAGTGCACCGCGATAGTAGCGGCGTGATTGACCATATCTTCTATGGTGTCTCTGATTGGGGGCTTGGCATCCAATGGCAACAACTCATCAATACCTATGCGCCCCAGTTACCCGTCGATACCGTCACCTTTGACGACGAAAATCCGGCTGCTCCCCCACCCTCTACCACCGCCGTCGTTACCCAGACTGTCGCCTATCCCACCAACATGCCCGCCTTGCAGTTCCCACCATTCCAAGGTGATCGCAAACCACGCTGGCGCGGCCGCGGTGCCATCACCCGTATTTGGCGTGACGAAGAAAATAAGCCACGCTTTGATTTGCTCCTCAAAAACAAAACTACCGACGATGCCGAAGGCAACGAAGCCTTCGAAATCCAAGAATACCACGGCGTCACCCGTGACCAACTCAACCAAGCCTGGCTTGATTTGATTCAAGTCAAAAAACCACGTACGGGCATCGAAGTGGTCGAAACCGTCCAAGACGATCAGAGTGAACGGCGCTTCATCTTCCGCAATCTGCGCAACGACGAAGTCAGCCCCCACCCCTGGCGCATGAACGACATCGAAGAAGGCAGCATCCGTCAATATGCCGCCCGCATGCACCTCGCCGACCAAGCCATCAACGAAGAAAACATCCGCTGGTGGGGCAATATCGGCTATATGCGCCCGATGCGCCGCCAAGTCGATCTCATCTTCCGTGACGAAGAGGGCGTCGATCACATCTACTATGCAGCCCGCCGTGACGAGCTCATCGGCGAATGGCATGATTTGATGGCCGAATACGACGACGTCGTCGAATAATCTAGGTACCGATGCGCCCCTCGCACACGATGTGTGAGGGGCTTTTTACTGATATACACTGATGCAACGACACACACCACACTATACGGCCCCCATCGATGATGCCATTGTGACCCGGATTACCCGCGATGGCCGCATCGGTGAAGTATGTATGGGACTCCGCCGCCCTGATGGACGGCTGTGGTGTGCCGCCAAAGCATACTACCCTGCACATATTGCCCGGCTACTGACGGGGGGGATTCAACCCGACGAAGACCCAGTGGCCGCACTCTACCGCGAAATCGCCGAAGAAACCGGGCTACAGCCCCGCACGCATCAGCTCATTTTCACTATCACCTATCATGGCGTCAAACCGTTTGCTACCTATGCCTACGTCTGTGATGTCACAAACGACGAGCCGCAATCACATGACCCCAGCGAGCAAATCCAGCACTTCGCAGCCCTTACGCCAGCGCAATTGCGCCAGCGTGCCAGCGAATTACGCGCGCTGCCAGCCATCAACCACCCTGACATTGGCGGTACCTGGCAGGCCTGGGGGGAATTCAGAGCCTATTGTCACGATTATGTAGGAACCTATCTCAATGATATTTAGTCACCTCGCCAGCCAGGCAGTCCGCTATGATTCGCAACAACGCACGCTACATGCCTATGATTGGATGGGCCAGCCCGTGCAATACCAGACCCCCGCTGAACTCTGCCAAGCTCTCGACGATCGGGCCTGTTATGCGGCCACAGCCGTGATTGCCGGGGGCATCTGGTTGTGTCGTGACCATGGCGTCGACCCACACTGCTTGCCGCTGACCAACCAACCAGACATCGTGACTAGCCTGTTCCAGAGCGCCAACCTGGCCGTGGCATTCCCGCAAAGCCTCCAACGCCTCGACCGCGCCCACGAAAAAACCGCCCGGCTCGCCACCGCATTGTGTAGCGATGGTGACGTATTGACCATCTATGACAGCGACGGGTTGTTTGCCCACTACTTGCAACGCATATTGCTCCGCGAACAAGGGATGCCCAGTGTCACGGTCATTATCACCAATGACGCATGGCCACTCGACCCAGCTACCACCGTGGCCGTGATGAGCGGTGCGGTAGATGCATCAGGTAATGCGGATGCGGCATTATCACCGTATATCGCCATGCTTGAGGCCGCCAATTTGCCCCGCTATATCGTGGCGCCCCACGGACCGACGGCGAGTCAGGCCACGATTGCGGCCAGCAATATCCACGCCATCATTACCGCCCGCGGCATCTATCGCCCCGAAAAAATAAGTAACTTTGCCCGTGACAACGACATCGGTGGCGATATTATTGCATTTGGCTAAAAACTCATACGACGACGAAAATTGTACGTGTCTATCTCCTCACCCTAGTTGAAAAATCAATCTCAATCCGTTATACTTTGTAAATAGAACATTTGTGCTAAAAATAAAGTAGAGATTATGCATCAATTAGACAATCTTACAGCGACACAATTAGCCGCTGGTGCCACCCTCGACCGTCCGGCCGCCGTCATCCGCGAATTGATAGACAACGCCATTGATGCCGGTGCCCGCCACATCCAGATTCACGTCGGCGACCACGGGCGGATGGAAGTACGCGATGATGGGTGCGGCATGACCGCCAGCGAATTACCGCTGGCGTTTACTCGACACACCACCAGCAAAATCACCAGTTATGCCGATTTAGTCGGTCTGCAGACATTAGGCTTCCGGGGTGAAGCCTTAGCGAGTATAGCGGCAGTCGCCCGGGTGACCTGCGTGAGTCGCACCGCCGATACCCCCCACGCCTATGAGTTACGCATCGCCGGCGGCGAAATCCACGACATCCGCCCCTGTGCAGGCGCAGTAGGCACGCAAATCACCGTCGAGCGCTTGTTTTATACCACGCCCCACCGCCGCAACTTTTGGCGGCAGCCCTATAGCGAAGCGCAACACATCGGCGATATCGTCAGTCGCTATGCCTTGTGTTACCCGGGCATTGCGTTTCATTATGCAAGTGGCGATCGTGAGCCGCTGATGACGAGTGGCAGCGGGGATATCATGCAAGCCATATCAGAATTATGGCACGATGGCGACGTTACACCCGTCCACACCCAGCTCACTGGCATGGACGCAACCCTGAGTGGCGTGATTGCCAGTGCTGCTAGTGCGGCACCGCAACGGCGCCGCCAAATCATCGCCATCAACCAGCGCCCCATTGCCACCCGGGGGTTTATTGCGCGGTTACTCGATGAATTGCTCCCGCCGCAACGCCAGCACTACCCGGCGGTCGTCTTGCACTTCCAACTCCCCAGTGACGGCATCGACGTCAATATGCGAGCCGGCAAAGAAGAAGTAGGCATCCGCACGCCCAGCGCCATCGCACGCTTGTTGTACAGTACCTTCCGGCAACCGTTGTTTATGCCGCTCCCCACTACCACGCCACTAGTGGCTATGCCCCCGCAACGATTGTTGGGATACCACCATAGCTGGCTGGTGGCGAGTGCGAGTGACGGGCTGACGGTGTTTTGTCCTGCCAACATCATGGCCCATTGTGGTATTACCAGCCTCCCCAGTGGCGCATTGGTGGTGCCACCCTACCCACTATCGACCCGTGCCCAGCAGGCCCTGAGTCCACATATCGTGGCACTCGCCGCGCTCGGGATGGTATTGCAGTGGCAAGATGGGGTGTTAGTGATTATGCGCTTACCTGCCAATTACCACCAACGCCCCCTCGATCAATGCATTACCGCCATGATGCAGACGTTGCATCATGGCGGTACCCCAGCAATGGCTGTTGGTCATTTAATTGATGGAGATTATCTGATTGCCCAACTCCGCACCCACCATGCCCCATGGCAGGGCCATACCAGCTTGATTATTGCGCATTACCGCATGCTAAGCGCCCTACGCATGCCCCGAACTACTGAAGCACCTGACGAATCGCCACTACCACCACCAGCAATATCACTACCGTAAGGCTGATTTCGACTATACCGAGGCCATTTAATAATCGCCGCAACATGGCTCTACTCCTTTTTGTATGGTTGTGCAAATCATACCATAAGCCAAAGTATGAAGTATGAAGTATGAAGTATGAAGTATGAAGTATGAAGTATGAAGTATGAAGTATGAAGTATGAAGTAACGTAAGGGCACACGTAAGGGCGAATCATGCCGGCGAATTTATTCGCCGCTATTCGCCCGTAGCCCGTAGCGAGCAAAAAATCTTCATCAAATCTTGATATTTCTCGGGAACGAAAGGCTACTGAGGGTGGTCTAGATAGGGAAGATTACAAAACAAGGAACAAATCAATCATGAAGATCAAATCACTCGCCATCATCGCCGTCAGTACCGTGTTGTTGCTCGCAGGCATTAGCGTCGCCGGAGCTAATCCTATCGCTGTCCACACCGCCGCCACCAATGATGTCACAACCCTTGCTGCCCCGCCCCGTCGCCCCCAACCCCAGCCCACCCGCGTGCCTCCTGCACCACAGGTCCAAGCCATCCGCATTCAATGTGGTGTCGGACAAATCAACAACGTTGACCCCATCGTAATGCCAGGCATGCCCGCGATGAGCCACTACCATCAATTCTTTGGCAATCGCAGCACCAACGAAAACACCACGATTGCCTCGTTGCTGGCCAACCGCGCCACCACCTGTAACGACCGCACTGACTCATCAGCCTACTGGGCACCCCAATTGTGGCAGGGCAGCACCGCTATCGCCCCCCGAAGCGTGACCGTGTTGTACGCCAAGACAGTCACGAGTGCCGTGGTAGCCCACCCTGCAGGCTTAGTCTTGATTGCGGGTGACGCCAAAGCTGCCGAAGCCCAAGATTTGTCGATTGTCTCTTGGTATTGTGGCAACAACGTGCAAAACGCCTCCGCCACCCCACCAGCCTGTGCTCGCAACCAAGAGTTGGTCGGCTTGATTCGGTTCCCCGAATGCTGGAACGGCAAAGACCTTGATTCGGCCAACCACAAAGACCACGTGACCTACGCTGTCAACCGGACGTGTGCTGCCGGAACAGTGGCCTTGCCCCAACTCCAGATGCACATCCGCTACCCCGCCCAGGCCAATGTAAGCACCTTGGCACTGGCATCAGGTTCGATCTTCTCACTCCACGCCGACTTCATGAATGGCTGGAACCAACGCGCCTTCGAACGCCAAGTTGCCCAACGCCTGCGCTAACGATTGATTGCGACCATAACGCACCGGGGGCAAATGCCCCCGGTGCGTTTTTTGATCGTACGGCGTCATTCCATGGCGCCCCTGCTAAGGACGAATAGCGGCGAATGAATTCGCCGGCATGATTCGCCCCTACTTCTTCATCGCGGCGAATGAATTCGCCGGCATGATTCGCCCCTACTCTCCTTCCGACTTCACTTCACACTTCCGACTTCACACTTCCGACTTCATTTCTGTTATTATCACTACAGATTCACCCGTGCCCGAGGAGCATATCTATGCCACGCATCCGCGTTGGTGTCCAACTCACCAACCAACATACCAGCTACGCTGATTATGCCGCTGCCGTCACTCGCTGCGAAGCCGCTGGCGTCGATTCATTGTGGAACTGGGACCACTTCTTCCCGTTGTCTGGCGACCCCCAAGGTGACCACTTCGAAGGCTGGACCCTGCTCACCGCCATGGCCACCTTGACCACCCGCGTCGAAATCGGCTGTTTGGTATTGTGCAACAGCTACCGCAACCCCCGTTTGCTGGCCCACATGGCCAAAACTCTCGACCATATCAGCAATGGGCGCTTCATCCTCGGGATTGGCGCTGGCTGGTTCGAGCGCGATTATGTCGAATACGGCTACGAATTCGGCACCGCCGGCGATCGCTTGCGCTCACTCGGCCAAAACCTGCCCAAGTTCCGTGAGTTTTGGGAACAAGAAGTCCCCAAACCAATGCGCGACATCCCGATTTTGGTGGGCGGTGGCGGCGAAAAAGTCACCCTCAAGTTGACTGCTCAATACGCCAACATCTGGAATGGCTTTGGTCCCGTCGAAAACTATGCCCACAAAAACAACGTCCTCAACGATTGGTGTGCCCAAGTCGGCCGCAACCCAGCCGACATCGAACGCAGCATCACCATTGGCGCCGGCGACCTCGACAACCTCGATGCCTTGGCTGCCGCTGGTGCCACCCACTTCATCATGGGCCACGGACATCCCTACGACCTCGAACCAGTCGCCAAGCTAGTCGCCTGGCGCGATGCCCGCAACCAAGCCTAATCTCAAACGAATTGATGGCCCACGATGATTGCAATTTATGACAGTGGCATCGGCGGAGCAAGTGTCCTCAATGCGGTCCGCGCCCTTGCCCCTACTGCCGACATCATCTATCTCGCCGATCAGGCCCGTTGCCCCTATGGCGACCGCCCGGTAGGCGAGTTGCACCAAATTGCGTTAGGGTGCGTCGCCTGGCTCATACGCCAAGGCGCCGCACCCGTCGTGGTGGCCTGCAATAGTGCCAGTGCCGTGGCCTTGACCGATATGCGCATCGCCCACCCCGCCGTGCCGTTTGTGGGCATGGTCCCTGCCGTCAAACCAGCCGTCCAACAAACCCGCCACGGCGTGGTCGGCGTGATGGCCACGGCTGCGACGTTGCAAGGGCGGCTTTTCCATGAAGTCAAAACCCAATATGCCGCTGGTGTCACCGTCGTCGGCCAAGCCTGCCATGGGTTGGTGGAATTTGTCGAGGCTGGCGATATCTCATCACCGGCGCTCCACGCCGCCGTCAGTGCCCATTTGGCGCCACTCCACACTGCCGGCGCCGATGTGATAGTGCTAGGGTGTACGCATTATCCGTTTTTACAATCGGTCATCCAACACCTCGCCCCCGATGTCACCATCATCGACCCCGCCCCCGCAGTGGCGCGACAAACACTCCACATCACCCAAACCCATGGCCTCTCCCGTCCCGAACAAGGACAGACGTGGTATTACACCACCGGGTCAAAAGATCATTTGGCATGGCAAATCCAGGCTTTAGGACTTCCCTTTGGCGCAGTCGCCCATGTTGCAGTAGAGGAATTAGTATGAATATCGAGTGGATCGGGCTTCTCGCCTCATATCTCTATGCCGGTGGGTTGTTGGGTATCGGCGAGCTGTTGCATCGCCAATTCAACATCAGCAATGACATTACCCGCAAAGTGGTGCATATCGGGGCGGGGATGTGGATTTTCGGCGTGCTCTATTTCTTTCATACCTGGCAAATCGGTGTCATCCCCTTTGCCACCTTTATCGGACTCAACTATTTCTTTTATCGCGTCAAATTATTTCGGGGCATCGACAGCGATACCGCCAGCCCCGGCACTATCTATTTTGCTTTTGCCATTACCGTCATTTCGGTGGTGTTTTGGCGGCCACAGGGGCCCATCGACCACGCCCCCGCCGTTGTGGCCGGCATCATGACCATGACCTGGGGCGACGCCTTGGCCGCCTTGATCGGCAAACACTTTGGGCGCCATCGCTATACCATCAACGGCGGCACCCGTAGCTACGAAGGCAGCGCCGTCATGTTTGGCGTGTCACTGCTCGTGATTGCCTTGTCACTCAGCCTTTTGCCCGGCTCAAGCCTCACGCCCTATGCCGACTTGCCCACTACCAGCGCCATTGTGCTGGCCAGCGTTGCCGGTGCCATCACCGCAACAGTCGTCGAAGCACTATCGCCCCACGGTACCGACAATTTGACCGTGCCGATTTGTGTGACCCTCGTGGCGCTCCTCGCTGGCTAATCGCGGCTTACCACCCACCATTTCATCAACACGGCACTCAACAGTCCGGCACTCGCCAGCAACACAAACAACACGTTGTAACCGTACTGTCCGGCCAACCACCCTGCCATAAGCGGCGCGCCAGCCATCACCGGCACATTGAATGAATTCGCCAAGGCAATGTAGTTGGCGCGTTTTTCGGCAGGGGCAAAACTAAACACCATCGCCGTGTTGGCCGGTTGTGTCCCGCCCAAGGCAATCCCACCCAACACAAACACCGGATAAAACCATACTTCGCTCGTCGCCAACCACGGCAACAACAGCGACACCATTCCCAATATCCCCACAAAAATCAATACCCGCCGCCGCCCCCAGCGATCAGCCAACGTCCCCAAACCAAAGTTCCCCAACGCTTGTGACGCCAGCAACACAATCGTAAAGGTGCCGACCGTACTGCCACTCACCTGGAAGCGCACCAACGCCGCCGCTGTCACAAAGCTCTGCCCCATCAACGCCAACGACAAAAAGGCAAAGGCCACCAAATAAATCAAAAACGCCCGATCGTTACGCAGTAAACTGGGCATATCACGGAGCAACGACCAAAACGCCTGCTTCTCGGGGTGTGGTTCCACCCGTGGCTCAATGCTAAAGGCCAAAAACAGGTACGAAATCGCCATCACCACAAAACAACCCAACGACAAAATCCCAATGTTTTGCGGGAAGCTATACGCTCCCACTAGTTGCCAGCCCCACAATGTAAATGGTTTATTCGCCAAAATCTGCGTGGCGACCGCCGCCCCCGCCACCCCCAACAGACTGCCAACCCCACTTTGCATACCAAAAAACGTCCCCCATGATTTTTGCGGGATAATCCGACTAATCAAATCTTGCCACGGTACCGCATTGGCACCCGCACTCACCATAAACAAGGCATATAAACCAAAAAATAACGCCAATGTGGTAGTCGCATCGAGCGCATCACCCAACAATAACCACAACCCCAATACCAACCACGGAATCCGCTCGAGAATCGTAATTACCATCGTTATGGGCTTGCGCGTCCACATATGTGCAATCAGTGGTGCCACAAATAATCCGGGTAATAGCCAACCGATATTAGAGATGGCGGGAATCAGACCTTGATGCCATTGTTGATCCGAAAACTGCTTCACAAAATAGGGCAGCACGGTGTAGCTCGACACCATGTTCATGCCAAACATAAACAACCCGCCCTCAATCACATTGAGGATAAAGTTACGCCGCGCATGGATCGAGACAAAGGCATCACTCGTATCGAGTGGAATCGTTTTTATGCCCGTATTCATGCCGTTCCTATACTTTCTGTCAGTGGTGCCTTTTTAGGCAACGTAACCTTCCATTGCATCACCAGTGTCCCAATCACCCCAAACGCCGCTAACAACACAAACAACCCGATAAAGCCCATTTCGCCCGCCAACCAACCAGCCAGCATCGGCGCAATAGCCGACACCGGCACATTGAACGTATTGGCGGTGGCAATATAGCTCGGCCGCAGTTCCTTGGGCGACAACAGCATCACAATCGCCAAACTACTCAATTGATAACCCGCCATGGCAATTCCACTACACACAAAAATCACAAAATACCACCACTCCGTCGGTGCCGCCCACGCCAACAACAACGAGAGTGCGCCGATAAATCCCGACAACACCAACACTTGTTTGTGGCCCCAACGATCCGCCAATGCCCCTAACCCAAAGCTCCCCAAGGCTTGGGCGGCCGAGAGTACGACAGTAAATGCACCTACCATTTCACCCGACGATTGAAAGCGGTTGATGGCTGCCGCCATCACAAAACTATGCCCCAAAATCCCCAACGAAACCCCTGTCCGCGCCAACAAATAGGTGCGAAACACACTGTCTTGGCGCAACAGTTGCGGCATTTGTTTGACCGATCCCCAAATCGGTTGCTTGGCTTGGGGCGGGATACGCGGCTCGACGGTCAACACCAAAAAGACAAACGACACCACCAAACAGGCAAAACAAATCAGCGACAATACGCCGATGTTGAATGGAAAGGTATAGCTCCCCAACAGATTTACGCCACCCACCACGATTGTTTGGCCACCAAGTACTTGCGTTGCGACTGTCGCACCTGCCACTCCCAGCAGACTCCCCAGCCCACTCTGAAACCCAAAAAAAGTCCCCCAGCGCTGCTCGGGGATGACACGACCAATGTAGTCTTGCCACGGAATAGACGTCGCACCCGCACTAAACATGTGCATGGCATATAATCCAAAAAACATCACCAACGTGGTCGTTGGCGCCAAGGTATTGCCCATAAATAACCAGATACCCATGAACAACCATGGAATCCGTTCAAAAAACGTTCCTATCAACATGGGCATTTTGCGCGTCCAGAGCTGCGCAATATAAGGAGCCACAAATAACCCAGGCAACAACCAACCGGTATTGGCGATGGTCGGGAGCAACCCTTGGATCCAATTGGCCTGCGAATAATGTGACACAAAATATGGCAGCACGGTGAAACGTGACACCATACTAATCCCAAACATAAAAATCCCACCCTCGATGACATTCAACCAAAAATTACGACGGGCGTGGCGGGCCACAAACGTCGCAGTTGCATCAGACATGAAAACCTCTCTTGTGTCATCTATCTACTCCCGAGGTTTGACAGCACGTCATCGCTCGGGTATGCTACAACTTGTGAACTTCATCGCAAACTATTGGCGACCATGCCTCATATTACGACACTACACGACGCCTTACAACATATCGACGCATTGATTCAGTCGCGGCTTGCGCCCAATGCCAGCGAAATCGCCACCGAAGCACTCAACAGTACTGCAGTAGCGTTACCCCGCCATGCCGTGGCAAGTGTCATATTGGCTGTGGCCAATATGGGCACCATTGACACCCAACGCACCACCCATGCCGCCGCCGCCCTAGAGCTCATCCGGGCAGGGACTGCCATGCATCGCCGCCTCATCGACCCCAGCTTACGCACGACCACACAACGTACCAGTACGCCTTCGTTTGTGCATGGGCCCACATTAATGCTCGGTGATTATTTTTATGCCCTCGCCGCCAATGAAATGGCCGAATCACCCAATGCGCGCATCATTGCTGACTATGCGACCTGTGTCATGCATATTGCTGAAGCGTTCCTTACCAGCATACCATTAAGTGACCCCGCAGTATTTCACAATGCCCTTTTGCACATCGACGCCATTGAAGGTGCATTAATGCAACGCGCCATTCGTGCTGGCCAGATTTGTGGCGGTATCACGTCGTTTATTGATGAAAACAATGCCGTCGCCTGCGAATTGGCACGCTTGTATGCCACTACGCTCCATATCCACGAGGCCCAGACCGACCCCTTACGCTCACTCCAACGTGGCATTATCATATTGCCGTTGGCACATGCCCTACAA
>CAISXI010000385.1 GCA_903889425.1 uncultured Roseiflexaceae bacterium
GCTTGGTCGAGGGCCGTGGCCCGCTCGTTGGCCAAATCACGCAATTCATCGCTTACCCCTTGTAAGCGGGTCGGGTCATATGCCACCCGCAGGCGCTGATAGGCAGCATCAATGCTGGCCTGATCAGCGTCACGCGGAACCTGTAATATTGCATAAAAATCTACCATGACCCAACCTTCTTATTTCACACTCGGCAACGTATTGTCGCGCCGCCAGCTTCGTACCCATGTGCGGATCGATTCTGACCACACACTGGGATTGACATTGCCCGATTCGAGTGAACGGCGCAATACCGCCAGAAACCCACCCAGCACACCCAAAATAATCCCACTCCACACCAACGCCACCCCCGGCTTGACCGTCACCGTCACCACGGCCCGGGCCGGGTCAATGGGCAGATTGAGCCCACCTACGTTGATGATTACCCGTTTTTGGCTGGGGTCAAAGGCGGCCATCGAGGCCCGATGACCACCAGGCATTGTGACCGGCATCTCTTGGATGGCCTTGGCGGGGTCTGTTGCGTCGGCCAAAATCACAATCCCCGGCACGATGTCGCTGGTTTTGCCTTGATACACCACCGTCAAACGGGCACTAATATCGGCCGACGCAGAATGATCCATGGGTACCACAAAGCCGTTAAAGGTGATTTTGTAGGGACCAACCTCTTTGGTTTCGCCTTCATTCAGGTCGGCAATATTGCGGTCAAACGGCGGTTGGTATTCCACCGGTGAAATATACAAATCTTGGAAGATTTCACTGCGCACTGACGGCGTCGCCATCGTCGCACCCATGCGATTGTTGAAGTAGAGTTGTGGCGTGGCACTACTGACATTGCCACCACGATCCACCCGCATATCGAGCAAGCCACGCCCATTGGCATCCATGCGCCAGCCGTTAAAGGTCAAATCATACCCGAAAATCGTCATCGTTTCCCCTTCGGGGATGACGACCCGCGTCTCGGGAGTGGCATACCACGTCGAGGTGACGGCCCCGACTACAAACAACATCATCCCGACGTGCGCCAAATAACCACCAATCCGCAAAAACCCACCCTTGAGGGTACGGATAATCATCACTACATTGGTACCAATAGCAAACGTCGCAATCCCCAAATAGGCCACAGCCATAAAGGTGCGGGCACCGAGCACAACGCCGATACAGGTCACAATCACCGCCACAATCCCCGGCCAACGAATCGTGCGCAGCAGTTGGCGGGCATTGCTGTCACGCCAACCCAGCAACGGCCCCACAATCATCAACGCCGCCAAAATCAATCCCAGCGGCGCAATCGTGGTGCTATAAAAACTACCAATCAACCCAAATCGCCCATCTTGGAACGGTTTGGCGCCAGCATTGTACGTGGTACCGTCATCCAATTGGAACATTGACCCCAAAAAGCCTTGGAGTTGTTGGCCAACCCCAGGAATGGCCGAAATCACCGGCATCGACGTGCCCAACGCCACAATCCCTGCCATCAACATCATCACCAAAATCATCAACGAGAAAAAACTATCCCGTGATAATAATTTTTCAGACATCGGTACCGAGGGAATATCGCGCCAACGCCATGCCACCACCCCAAAGCCCAAAATCGCCAAAATCGCCAAGAAACTAGTCATCACCCACTTCAGGCCTTCTTCGACGAACGAATGCACCGAAAAGGACGACAACACGCCACTGCGCGTCAAAAAGGTCGAATAAAAGACCAGTACATAGGTCGCAATTGCGAGTACGGCAGTGGTACGGCGCAACGAACCACCGGAGCGTTGCACCAGCATGGCGTGGATGAGGGCCGCCACGGTAAACCACGGCACCAACGCCGAGTTTTCGACGGGGTCCCAACCCCAATACCCACCCCAACCCAAGGTCTCGTAGGCCCAATAGCCACCGAGGAGCAATGCTAACCCGAGCACCGCCCAGGCAGCGATGGTCCATGGTAACGCCGCTTTGACCCAGCCGTCGTAGTCGCGGCGCCACAGACCGGCAATCGCATACCCAAACGGCACCGCCATCAAGGCAAAGCCAACAAACAAAATCGGCGGATGAATCAACATCCAGATGTTATGTAAGGTTGGGTTCAAACCTTTACCATCGGTGGGTGCGATGCCATCGGCAGTCACATGCAAAATGAATGGATTGCGGATAAGCATAAACACAACCAAGGCACATTGAATAAACATCACCACGCTCAGCACATATGGCTCGGCATGGCGGGCACGCCGCACCAAAAACTGCGCGCCCAGAATCCCCCACAAGGCCCAAATCACAAACGACCCCGGTTGCCCGGCCCAGACCGCCGCCACCCGGAAGTAGGATTCGAGCTCTTGCGAGCTATAGTTGTAGACATATTCGACATCGTAGCGCTGTGCCACAAACAAATAATTCAGCATTACTACGACGGCGACTACGCCAACCATCGTCAGACGCGTCCCAATCCGACCATACACCAATGCCTGTGGGCGCCCAAGTGGCACCAACAAATAACTAATAGTTGCCATGGCTGCCATGGCAATTGTGGCCACGATTAACAATGTCCCAAAAAAATAAATCGACATCCCGCCCTCGCTTCTAGTCGCGCGTTATTTGGACGCAGTAGTTTTTAGCTGTTCTTGATATTTGGATGGACATTTCACGAGCAGACTTTCGGCAATGAAATTACCACTTTTGACATCATAATTGCCAATCGCCACAATACTCACTGCCTGCTCAAAATTCGACGGCTTGGGTTGGCTATAAATCACCGGGATTTTTTGGCCACTCGAGTCTTGCAACAAAAAGGTAAATTTGCCTTCGGCGTTGTATTCACCCGTACTCCCGAGGAAGCCGGCCAATTGCACACCCCGGCCACTATCTTTGGCTTCCGAGATCATGGTGGTGTAGGGACGCATCGAGGCACTCAAGCCATAATACCCAAACACAATCGACAACAAAATAATCGCAATCCCAATCATGTGGAGCGGTTTTAATGTGAATTTGGCCGCTGGCGGCACTGTCATGTTACTCATCTGAACATCCTTCTAGAATTCACGCTATCGCCCAAAATTATTGTGTGGCACTATCATTGCTGATAATAGTGGCGCGTGGTGGGGGCGCATCGGTTGCTGTAGTGCGTTCGTTGAGTTGGCGTGCCACGTCTTGGGTGGCATGGTCAATCCGCAACAAAAAGAGAAACACCCCCACCCAAACAATCAATGCCGTCGTCATCGCCACATAAATGGCTACCCCTGCATCGAGTAATATGGTCATATGTTCATCTCCCCTGGGGTCAGCGTCAGCTGCACCTGCAAAATCGTCCGCCGGATGTGATACAACCAATATGCCAATCCCAAAAATCCGAGATTGCTCGCCAAAAACACCCACAAGGTACGTGGGTTACTCAATAGATTTGTACCTGGTGCCTGCATGTTGACCCGTACCGTCCCGGCGGCTGTATCGGCTTCGAGCAATACCATGCGGAATTGTTGACCGGGGAACTCAGGACGATCTGCCGGCTTACCCGCACCATCGAGTGTTGGCACCAAGGTGGCGATATTTTTCATGCCGGGCATACGTACTTCAATCGTCGCCTGCGTCAACGCATCGCTTTTGGTCAGTGATTTGAGCTCAATGACGACGTCGCCTAATTGAGCTATTTTGGCGCCAGTCAGACTCAACGACACCCCTTCACACTTGCTGCCTTGCAAAAAGGCACAATTGGGATGGAGGGTGCTATCAGCTACGCGGGGCGCCACAAACAACAAAAAGGGCATCGTCACTGCCGCAAAAACATTGTAGACGGCTGCCAAACGCCGCCGTCGTTCGCTATCGTCGACTGACGAGCGCAACGCAAAATAGGCCGCGTAAATCAACAGCAACACGAGAATTGATGTTTCACGCGGATCCCAATTCCAAAACGTACCCCACACCACCTCGGCAAAAATCGAACCGGTAACCGTCGCAAAAACACAATAAAGCATACCCACTTCGGCGGCAGCCACTGCGGCAGCATCGCTGTTCGAGTTACGCTTCCATAAATAGATGATGCTGTAGATGGCCGACAAGGAGAACGCCGCCGTCGTAACCCATGCCACCGGTACATGCACGATAATAATCCGCCCAGCATCACCAAGCCCAACGTACTGTGGTACCACCAAAAACATGGAATAAATGACTGCGGCAATCCACAATCCGAGGAAAATTTTTACACCGTCACCTTTACGAAGCGCCATCACATCTCCTCAGTACAGTGCAACAATTGTGTGCATAATACCCGATACACCGTATATGAGCAAATAGTGAGAAAGCGCATTGCAATGCTGATTATACAAATTTTATACAACTACTCTACAAATCCAATGTGATTATTCCCATACCGTAGCAAACAAAAACAACGACGCCACAAACATCGCCACGGCATAGGCCAACAAGGTTTGGATGGGGGACATACCCCGCTCCCAGCTCACCCCGGCAAACGCCAAGGCAGTCCCCCGCACCGCTGTCACCAACATGGGGATGAGGATGGGCAACGACAATACCGCAAACAAGGCCCCCCGCGAACTCGAGCGGGCAATAATCGCCGCCAC
>CAISXI010000386.1 GCA_903889425.1 uncultured Roseiflexaceae bacterium
CCCTCACCGCCCAAAACTTTGCCGCCCGTACCTTGGCAGGCCGCGAAGTGGTCTATATCAACCTGCATGGCGCTGCTGGCATGCCCCACTTCTATGGGCAGTCGGCGAGTGGTTGGGGCGCCGCCAGTGCCTTGCCCATCGCCATCAGCCCGAGTCACTTGACCCGCAACGTCGTCGCCGGGGCAATTATCATCAGCGAAGCCTGTTATGGTGCCGAGTTGGCAGGACGTACCATCCACAATTCGGTGCCACTCAAAGCCTTGTCCGAAGGCGCATTGGCCTTTGTGGGGTCGACGGTCAATGCCTATGGCAGTGCGGCGGCTCCTTTGCTCGGTGCCGATTTATTGTTTGAACGGATGACGCGCTACCTCGCCGATGGGATGCCTATAGGGATGGCCTTGCACTTTGCCCGCCTCGAGTTTGCCCAAGTCATGTATGATCGCCAAGGGTTTTTGGATGATGTCGACATGAAAACCTTGATTGAATTCATTCTGCTCGGCGATCCCTGGGCCGCCGTCAAAGGGGCGCAACTGCAACCGACAATTCGGCATACCTCGTATAGCGGTAGCATGAAATTGTTGACCGTGGCGCGCGTGCCCAAAATGGTGCGCCGTATGAATCTGCGTGAAACCGATGTCTCGCCCGAGATGCTCCGCCGCGCCAAAGAGGTTTTGCAGAAACACCTGCCCAACGACAGCGCCGCACCGTTGTCGATCGTCGCCACCACCAATCCCTACTACCAATCCAAAGGGCTGAGCGCTCCCGATGTGCGCTTTAGTATGAAGTCACTAATGCAAACCAGCGATGGCCAATGGCTCCCCCGCAATGCTCACGTCACCCTCAGCAATCAATTACTGACCAAAGCCGTGTTGAGTCATTGATGGCACGGATTCGTGCTTGTCGTGCGTAACGAATGTCTTGTGGCATAACTATCACCCCCCTTTCACTACGGTGAATGGGGGGTGTGCGACGCGTTGAGTAGCTGTCTAGTGGCTACTTCACGGTGCGTTGTACTATTTTTTTGTAAAAAGTGTCTGGGCAGCCTGGTCAATCTGTATTTGTGCCCCACGGACAATCGGGTCATGGCTCGTGGTGCCGACGATTTGCAGGGGTGGGGCACTGTCGATGCGACGTGGCTGCAATGTGGTCGGCAGGGTGAGTTGGTCGGCGGCGTTGTCCCATGGTAGTGGGCGTTGGATGTGGGGGACTTCCCAGCCGTATTGTTGCGCCAAAAACTGCATATAGGCTGCCGCTGATTGTGCCAACGTATGGTGTTGCTCCACGTAGGCGCGGGCGTTGGCGGCGAGTGTGGCCCGGAAGTCGGGGCGTTGCTGACACAAAAACAACGCGGTCTCGAGGAACTCGGCCTCGCTACGGTCGAGCGGCACATGGATGGCGGCAGTGTTAGGGATTTCAGTAAACGACCCACTCGCCGTCACAAACGTCGGTTTGCCGGCAGCCAACAAGCGCAACAGGCTGGCCGACGTTTCGCCGGCGGTAGGGTGGCGCAAGTTGATGCAGACATCGGCCAACGCCACGTAGGCGTTGAATTCGCTAGCTGATACATACCCCGTCACATGCACTGCCCCACCCGTACCAGTGCGGCGTACGAGGGTATCGAGGGCTACTTTGGGCGAGATACTGCCGACGATGACATAATGCGCATTAATCCCCGCCCGCCGCAAGGTCCGCAACGCCCGCAACACCTGATCGGTGCGTTTGTAGGGATTGACATGCCCAAACGACGCCATGATAAACGCATCGTCGCCGAGGTTGAGCTGAGTGCGCAGGTGGGCCACGTCGCTATCGGGCAGGAGCGGTACCCCCATCGGTACGACGGTGGTGGTCAGATGGGGGGCCAGTGGGCGGACCGCATCCACGACGTATTGGCTATGACTAATCAACGCCGTGGCGTGTGCGAGGATGGGTTGACAGAGGGGCATAGCAAACACGGCATCATCAAACACGCCCCGGAGCATCCGGGTGGCAACCCGCGCACCGGCTGCACCGTAGTGTTGTGCGACCAATTGTTGATAGGCGGGGATATCGTGGCGGTGGGTGGCGTAGTATTGCAACATGAAATGATGTACGACCAAATCATGGAGCACGATCACCCCAGGCAGTTGTTGCGCCACATCCCAGATTTGGCAATGGGCCGTGCTGTTGCCGATGTGATAGATGATGGCGTCGTAAGGTTGTCGTTGTTGGTCAGCAATCAAACTGTTGATGGGGCGCAGGTTGAGATGGGGTGCAAGCTGGGGATTGCTGGGGGTAATGCCGTTATCGTGGTAGAGGGTAATATCGGCGTATTGGGCGAGGTAGGGTAATAAATCCTCGCTATAGTCCGAAATACCAGACGGCA
>CAISXI010000387.1 GCA_903889425.1 uncultured Roseiflexaceae bacterium
CGTGGTAAGGGGACATTGGCAATTAATTCGCCACTATAGCTTTGGCGAATTTGGAAGCCACCGGTAGCTGCCCCAGAGAGGATTTGGCCACCGCCATGCAAAAACACAATTGGTGCGGTGCCTGAATACTGTTGTTGCAACACACCATCGAGCAAGCGCCAAATCCGCACGATGCCGTCGCCACATATGGCAGCCACGAGTTGCCCATTGGGGCTAAATACTACTTGCTCGGCGACGCTCGGTAAATCTAAACGGGCCACAGGGTCACCACGGTCTAGCCAGCGTGACAAGGCATCACCGGCGAGGAGCTCGCCGCTGGGCATCCGCCAAATCGTAATTGCATGGTCGCGGGGGATGCTTTGATTGACGAGCGCCAAGGCGGGTGCTGACCCTGCGACGGCATAATACTGTCCATCGGCACTCAGTGCGATATGGGCTACTCGGGCGGATGGTGTCCGTATGCTACTGAGGTGGACCCCTTGCAACGACCAGAAATGGAAGGCTTCTTCGCCACTACTAATCAATGTGTCACTATCGGGAATTAATTGGAGCGGACTTCGTCCGGCGTACTTGCCATGCATGGTGCGTTGATGTAAATCCCAGACATGGATTGGCCCGACACTGGCTGCGCTACACAGCAAGCGACTATCGCGGGAAAAAACCAAAGAATGCGCCGGCCATTGATGCGGATCTGGTGGCATCATCGGGCTACCGTCGCTGAGTTGCCAGAGCAAAATCGCGCCATCGCCATCAGTCGCCGCTAATGTATTGGTATCAGGGCTAATTGCGATGTGGTGGATGCCCCGCCGGCCGCCATTGAGCGTTAACCGGATTTGTGGTTGCGGCTCTTTGCCCGCAAGGCAGGTTTCGGCGATATTGCGCAACACCCCCAAGGGCATCGTTTGGTTGCGCACCGCCGGTTCGGCGTCTTCGCTGAGGTGCACAATCAAGCGCGCCGCCCAACGGGCTGGGGCATAGCGTGCCACCACTGCGGCGACATTGTGCATCAGTGGACGGCGTAATTGGAGCACCGCCTCTTGCCATTGGGCATCGTTGAGGTCAGCCACATAGATCAGCGACGGTGGCAAGAGCGGTGGTGCGTTGGGTTCTTCTTGGAGGGCGGCGGCGATGCGTTCACGTAGGTGCGGTGAACATTGACTATAGGCTTTGAGCACCAACTGGCAATCGGGATCACAGGCCCGGAATGCCTCAACTTGGTCTGTCAGCAATAAATATGTGGCCCGCCAAGTCATTTCTTCGGGCAGGTAATTGGCGCGCCGGGCGATTTCAAGTGCAATTGGAATGTTTTGTTCAATGGCCAGCAAACATAACGCTTGGCGGGTGTCACTGCGTTGCAGAGACAACAATGTCCGCCGTGCCCGTTGGGCAATGGATTGATTGCGATCGCCACACGCCAAAATCAAAGCTGGCAGGAGTCCAGGGCGGGCATTGATGAGTAATTCGAGTTGACCAATATGCAGGGCGCTGAGGACACGGGCATCGGGCGGGGCGTTGGCAATCCAGCCATGTTGGGCAATCAAGCGCCCAAGCGTGGGGTGACGGGTCAACGCCCACACGCTACAAATCACATTGATGTGGCGCCAATCGGCATGTTGCGACAAGGCTGATACCGCGGCATTGGCGGCATCGTTGTCGTTGCCATTCATGATTGCTTCGAGTAGGGTATCGAGTGCCGTCAACGACGCATCGCGAGCCAAGGCCGTGGCTGCTCGTTGCCGTCGTGAGCGACGCAACAAACGAGTTTGACCATTGAGAATGGTACGGTATTGGCGAATGCGCTCGTTGTTCACAGCTGTTATCCCATCGTGCTGATATGGTCGGGGCGGATAGTGTAGCGGACCCGTACTTCGTCGGCTGGTCCTTGGTATATCGCTCTATTGAAATAGCGCAACGATAATTCGTTGATGTGGGCCCGGCCAATTTCGGGATTAGAAAAGTCAATAATCGGACCGCGGACTGCGATATAGCGATAAGCCGATGCAGTATCGACAATCATCAACGCCACATAGGGCCGCGCCTGCATGTTGCGATCTTTGATGCGACCGGTGGCAGCATTGACATAAAACAAACCATCGGCATAACTAAACCATACCGGTGTGACTTGTGGTGTGCCGTCGCTCATCGTGGTGGCAAGTGATGCGACGAGTGGGCGTTCGATTAAATCCATAAAGGCGACAGGAATCTGCGTCATGCGTTCATCCATTTCAAATTGGGGATAACATGCTCACCAAAGGCTTTAATAAAGGCGGTCTGATTGCGACCGACATTGTGTACGTGAATTTCGTCAAAGCCGAGGTCGACAAAACGTTGAATGTGGGCACGGTGTTCGTCGATATTGGCCGAAATCAGCATGCGATTGGTGAAATTTTCGGGGCGCACGAGCTTGGCGATTTCGGCGAAATCTTCGGGGCTGCGGATGTCTTGTTTGGGGAAGGGCATGCCGCCATTGGGCCATTCGGTCATGGCGTTTTGGACGGCTTCCTCGTGTGTTTCAGCCCACGACATATGCAGTTGCAATAGTTTGGGCATGGTACTGGGGTCTTTACCAACAGATTTGGCGCCATCGGCGAATTTGCCGAGCAGCATTTTGAGTTTTTCGGGAGCAGCACCTGGGGTGATAATCCCGTCACACTCACGACCGGTCCAGGCTGCGGTAACCGGGCCGGCGGTCGCCACATAAATGGGGGGCGGACTATCGGGTAATGTCCAGAGTTTGACCCGTTCGATGCTGAAGTATTTGCCGTTATCGTGTTTGACCACTTTGCCACTCAACAATTGTTTGATGATGGCAATGGCTTCTTGCATCATGGCCAGGCGTACATGCGCTTCGGGCCATTCGCCACCCACCACGCGCTCGTTGAGCGCTTCGCCACTGCCGAGACCCAACCAAAACCGGCCGGGGGTCATGGCGGCTTGGGTGGCGGCGGCTTGGGCGACCACGGCGGGGTGATAGCGGAAGCTGGGACAGGTTACGCCAGGCCCAAACGTCATATTGCTCGTGGTGGCACCGAGAGCTGCCATCCAGCTCCATACAAATGCGTTGTGCCCTTGTTGGGGTACCCACGGTTGGAAGTGATCGGCAGCCATGACCGCCTTGAAGCCGTGTTGTTCCGCCAAAATCGAATAATTGAGCAATTCGCTGGGGTGGAATTGTTCGAGGGCGGCGGCGTAGCCGATGATTCCCATGTGGTGCCTCTTTTGTCTAAAAATTAGTCTTCGTCAGTATGCTCGGGGCGTAATGCTAACCGCGACAATAAGCGTCCGGTTTGGCGCCCACCAGGATCATTGCGTAACCGGAATAGGTCAATTGGGCGATCAATATCAAAGGTAATCGGCCCTTCACGGATACTAATGACGGGCAAGTTGGCTGCTTTGGCTGCTGCCATATGGCGTTGCAGGCTCCCTGCCCCAAACGACCACTGCATGCGGGTGACGGCATCACAGGCCAGGGCGGTAGTGCCACCATCGTGTGACCCTGCCAGTGCAATGCCACCGCTGGGCATACTATTGACAAATTCGTCGATATCATCAGCTTCTACCAACGGTAAATCGGCGTGGATGATGAGAATCGACGTGGCAGGAGCCACTTGTGCGATGGCCAACTGGAGCGAATGATTGAGATTGGTGCCGACATCGCTAATCAACGTAATATTGCGTGACGTCACCAATGCTTGGGCTGCACCATCACTAGCCGTCACGATAATATGGTCGATGACATGGCTCTGGGCCAAGGCAGTCAATACATCGTCAAGCATGGCAAGTGCCAAGGCCCGGCGGTCGGCAGGGGATAATACCGATGCTAACCGACTTTTGGCTTCACTCAAGGTTTTGAAGGGCACAATTGCGGTTGTCATGGCAAGGTCGCCATAAATTCCATGCATGTGCGTGCCAAATTGGCTTTGCGCATGTCATCACTCATGATGGTATCGGTGACACACACGGCCATCCCCAGTGCTTCAATGGCTGGTGCCAAGGCGGCATCGACATCGTCAATCACCATGCCATCAATCAGCCCTTGGTAGTGCCGGGCAATCCCCAATGCCGATACTTCGATGCCGGCATGGTTGAGCATCGCCACCGCCGGTCCCTTGATGGCGGCACCGCCTACAATCGGACTGATGGCGATTGCTGGGACCCGTCGTTGCGTGATTATTTGACGCACTTCCGGTAATGCGAGGATGGTACCGACGCTGACGAGGGGATTACTCGGCGCAATCACAATCCCACTGGCGGTTTGGAGGCTATGGAGCACATCAGCAGTGGCATATGCCGAGCCAATCCCATGGTAATGAATGCCGGTGATTTGCGCTTTGGCACGGTCTCGGACGAGATATTCTTGGAAGTGGACTTCACCTGCGGGGGTGGCAATATGTGTGTGCACTGTATCGTGCGTCATGGGGAGTAATGTGACTTGCACTCCGAGGGCGCGCCGGAATTGATTAGTGATTTGGGTTTCGTTCCAGCCCTGTTTGCGCAGTGCGGTGCGTTGGATGTGCAAGGCTAAATCTTTGTCGCCCAACATAAACCAATCTGGTGCACCGAGGGTGCGGAGCATCGACATACAATGGTCGCTGTCATCGACAATCCCCCAGCCTTGGGTGGGGTGGATGATGCCGGCCAAGGTGCACATCACGATGTCCACATCGGGGCTGATTGCTAAGCCATGGAATTCGATATCGTCACCGGTATTGATGATGGCACAAATGCTAGTCGGGTCAACAATTTGATTGAGTCCTGCCAAAAAACGTGCGGCGCCGACGCCGCCCGAAAGCACGACGGTTTTGTGCGTAATGTCATTGTGTGAAAGTTGTGTTTCCATTTGCTCATTCTACCAAAAAAAACGGAACTCCACGAGAGAAATAATTGTATACACGCAAGGTGGTTTGGGGTGGATTGATATAATAGCACCAATTTGCCAATGGCTAATCAGTAACATTCCAGCGTAAATCGGTGCCCGTGCGTTTGGGGCGGCGTACTGGTGCCTGTGCCATATAGCCAAATGGAATCAACGCTTGCGGGATCCATTGGGCATCGAGTGCGAGCGCTCGCCTGACGGTATCACCACAAAACAACGGCGCACACATCCAGCCACCATCGAGTCCATACGCCACCGCCGTCAGTAGCATGTTTTGGATGGCACAGCCAATACTTTGCACGGCCATCAGGTATTCGGCGTGCTGGCGCGGGGCATCAGGGTAGTGGTCGAGTACACTTAGGTCAACACATGGCAAAAAAAGCAGGGGCGCAGTGGTGATACGCGCGCGTGACGCCGCCACCCGGGTGGCGATGACGGCAGTATCGCTGCCATCACTGCCCAGCTGTGCTTGCCATTCGGCGCTCATGGCGTCGCACAGGCGCACGCGCGGAGTGCCTGCGCCTACTACCACGAACCGCCACGGTTGGCGGCCGTGGGGTGAAGGGGCTTGAGCCGCCGCCGCGAGGAGCGCATCGCAGATGGCCTCGGGTACCGGTGTGTCGCGGAAGCGGCGCACGCTCTGGCGACTATATATGGCATCGTGGAGCGTTGTATCCATGGTGGTTACCGGAACAAATCGCGATTGGCGGGGCGAATCAACGCTTGGGCACTTGCTTCGACGGCGCGGTAATGCATGCCCCGCACGATAGCCACCGGGATGCGGTCGATTTTGCCCATCACGAGTTCCGCCGCAGACGCAATCTCGTCGCCAATGGCGAGGATGCTGGCCTGCATGTGATAGCCGTAGGGGTCATCGATACCGGCATAACTTTCGATGGGATCGATGCCAGCCACGCCGATGGCAATATTGACTTGTCCTTCGCGCCACGCCCGCCCAAAGGTATCCGAAATAATCACGGCAATGGGCAGATTGGTGGCCGCACACAGCGTATCGCGGATGACGCGGGATGAGGCATCTGAATCAACTGGTAATAGGGTGATATGCCGCCCGCCGTCGACGTTTGATTCGTCGACTCCCGCATTGGCACAGATAAATCCATGATGCGTTTCGCAGATGAGTACGCCGCGGTCCATTTTGATAATGCGTTTGCTTTCGCGTAGCACTACTTCATAATAATTGGCGTCTTTATGGCCTTGGGCGGCGGCCATATGCGCCATATGTGACGGCTCGACGTCGCGGGGGTCGACGATGCGCCCTTCGGC
>CAISXI010000388.1 GCA_903889425.1 uncultured Roseiflexaceae bacterium
ACCGGCAGCCTGCATCCGTGAACGACCGTTGCGGATGGTTTGGCCTTCGACGTTGGCCGCCACATAACAGGCATTGCAGCCGATGTCACGGGCAAATTCGGCCGATGATTGGGCTTGGGCCATGATGGCATCATACTTGGTCACATCCCAGAAATCAGCCCCGAAATAACCAGGAGCCGCTTGGAGCCCATAGCGTTGCCACAAAGCGGCCCGCTCTGCCACAGCGGTGGCAGGCTTGGGGAAGGCGGGGGCGCCAGCATAGCCAGCCTGGGCAATATCGGCCAACACTTGTTCTTCAGACACGTCACGGGGCCAGGTAATCTGCCCACATCCAATTAACCAATTCGCCATTGCACACCTCTCTGTACGCAGATTTATGCGGGTCGCGGAGTACCGACTATCCGATGCACTGCACGGCATCCATCATGCAGGTATTCCCAGATCGACTATTGATAATGGGTCACGAGTTTGGCAAAGACTTCATAGGTTTTGACCAATCCGTCAATATCAACCCATTCTTCGTCTGAATGCAAGCCGGCGCCAATTGGACCACAGCACACCGCTGGGGTGCCTTTGGAGCTATAGAAGCGGGCATCGGTGCCAAAGTGCTCACGATAAAAATGTGCCGGCATACCGACTTCACGCACCACTTGGGCCAATTGTTGGACCGCTGGGTGATTGGGGTCGGTGTTGAGGGGCACACCCGAGCCGAGCAAGGTCACGGTGGCATGTTCGGGGAAGCACGACTTGACCGCCGCCAAAATACTTTCGGCGTCTTCTTCGGGCACCCGGCGGATGTCGAGGTGCAAGGTGACATCTTCCATGATGCGATTGCCCGCTTCACCACCATGAATAATCGTTGGCACCACAGTGGTGACAAAGGCTTCTTCATCGGGGGTGGGGTAGCGTTTTTCGAGGGCAATCAAACCATCGCGCAAGGTATGGATGGGGTTGCGACCATTCCATGGACGTGAACCGTGGGCGGGCACGCCGTGGATGACCACGTCGATGGGGGCTGCACCCTTGTGCAGATAACAAATATTGAGGTCGGTAGGTTCGGCGGTGATAAAGAAATCCCCGGTATAGCCGCGGTTGAGCAGCACATTAGTACCGTGCATACCGCCGATTTCTTCGTCGCTGACAAATTGGAAGTTGACGTCGGGTGGTTCGGGCAATTGTGCCAAATCATGGGCGAGTTGCAACAACACCGCGCCGGCGCCCTTCATGTCTTGGGTGCCACGACCATAGATGCGACCATCACGAATCTCGGGCTCGAATTGTTCACCACGGGCGGGCACGATATCGAGGTGGGCGTTGAGGATGAGCTTGGCGTGCTTGTTACCACGAAGTGAGTAGACGATGGAGGGTTTGTTGTTGGAGGTTTCATAAAACACTTTGCCGCGTGGCAGGTCGCGCAGTTTGGCGTCAGCATAGTCAATCACTGCTTGGAGCAAATCGGGGCGATCTAGGGTCGAGGGAATGCGGACTAATTCACAGGTCATGGTCACCAAGTTGTCACGCAGGCTGGTTGTCATCGTAATCCTCCTCTGGATCGGGCGCATCATCGTCATCCCGATCAATTCCTTCAACAAATTCGGGGGGTGGCCCATCGGCACCGCTAATTAACAACACGAACTCACCTTTGATGGCTTTGCGGCCAAGGTGGATGGCGATTTCGCTCAACGGCGCGCGCACCATCAGTTCGTAGAATTTGGTTAAGTCGTTGGCCAAGGCAGCCGGACGGTCGCCGTACACGGCCAAGGCATCGTCGATCAAGGCCTTGATACGGTAGGGACTTTCATAAAAAATCAGCGTGTGGGGCGTGGCCACGTCTTGGGCCAACCAGCGCCGGCGGGCGGAGGATTTGCGGGGGGGGAAGCCACGGTAGGTAAAGGCGTGCACGGCCAGCCCCGACAGAATCAAGGCAGGAATCAAGGCCGCCGGCCCGGGGATGGCGGTGAGCGGCAGCTCGGCCGCAATCACGGCCCGTACCAACAAAAACCCGGGATCGGAGATTGCCGGCGTGCCGGCATCGCTCACCAAGGCCACCGATTTGCCGTCACGAATCATCCCCACAATCCGGTCGCACATGCGACGCTCGTTGTGTTCGTGGACGGCAATCAGCGGTTTGCGAATGTCGTAGTGTTGGAGCAAGATGTGGGTCTTGCGGGTGTCTTCACTGGCGATGACATCGACCGTACGCAAAACCTCGAGGGCGCGCATGGTGATATCGCCTAAATTGCCTATCGGCGTTGCAACAAGGTATAACATGTGGATATGATACACCAAAACAGGGGATAACGGCGTATGTAGATACGTCGTTATCCCCTGTTTTTATGAGACGTTGGGTTATTGCGGCGGCGTGAAGCGATTGTGGATTTGCCCAGCAATCAACCCCGCCACAAAAATCAGATAGACCAACGCGTTATACACCCATTTCATCTTTGATTGTGGTCGTCGTTGCACCAGTGCCACCGCTGGTTGCACAAACCAACGAAAATAGCGCCTACGCAATGTCTGATTGTGGAGCATCTGTTGAACGACCTGAGGACCAATCACATCATACTGGGATTCCAACCAGCGCCCGAGCCGATAAGGACGCATACACTCGGCCCGCCATGCCCGCAACATCTGCAACAATTGCGCGCGATTGGTGGTGTCGAGAGTCGCAGTAGCGATATAACAACCACCACTAGGATCAGTCACAGGCCAACTGAAATCTTTGCACCAACCATATTTATCCACATATTCATCATGCCGATTACACCACAGTGCATCAAGATGGCCCGACGAATGACGACAATTGCGACACCAATCTCGATCTCCCATCACATCCTCCTTGCTTTTCAAAAACTGTAGATTTGCCATTCAAAGCATATAGCGTACATTACCTGTGTTTTTAGGAATTTTTACCACTATTTACCTGTCGCCTCAAAAAAACCAGTCGTTTTTTGGTAAATTTCGCAAAAACTACCCATCACAAAAAATAAATGACGGATAGCACCATTGCCATCCGCCTTCCACTCATCACAACCGACACCCTAATGCCAGGTTTGCAATTCAATCCCATTACCTTCGGGGTCGGTGACATAGCACCACGACACCTGGCGCGTACCTGCCGTCGTGGTCACCACATCACCAGTAATCGAGCCTCCTGCCGCCACAATCGCAGCCCGCACGGTGGTTATATCGTCCACTTGGAAGGCGATATGCCCAAACCCCGTACGGCGTACCGAAGCCGCCCCCGCTTCGATTAACGGCTCATAGCGAAATATCTCGATGGTAGGGCCACCGTCGCCAAAGCCAGGCAAGCGTACATGCACGCCGTTGATGCGGACATCGCTGACGCCGAGTGCGCCGTCGATAAGCGGGCCAGACAAATCACGTTCGGGGGCGAGTAGCGTACAACCCAATTGGTCACAATAAAACGCCGCCAAGGCGCGCCAATCACGCGCCACAATGTTGATATGTCCAAATCGCATCAGCGCCCTCTTTCTGCATTTTTTGTCAAAAAATGCGCCGCATCGGTTGATACGGCGCAGTGCTCACCAACGTTTATTTGGCTTGCAGACGGGCTAATTCGTCAGCCGCCACACTGTCGTCGAGCTTGCGGAACAACGGTGCGGGGTCGCGCAAGCTGACCCCTGGCACCAATTCGCTCATCTGCCAGCGGGCCGCAATGGCGTATTGGCCGGTCAGGACGGGGCGTTGGGCTCCATCGGGATCGAGTTCGTATTCGATTTGCGGTTGGGGCGCAATCGCATCGTCATAGCCCAACATCTGGTGCAGTTTTTGGCTGGCGTGAGGCATGATGGGCGAAAAGAGCCGGTTGAGGGTATCAACCACTTTGAGCGCCACAAAAATAACCGTGGCAGCCCGCTCGCGATCGACTTTGACCACCTTCCACGGCTCTTGCTCACTCAGATACTGATTGGCAGTCTGGGCGAGTGCCATTGCTTCTTGTAGGGCACCGCGCAATTTGACCGCTTCGTAGAGCTCGGTGACCCGCACAAAGCCCGCTTCGATCGTATTGAGGAGCGTCGTATCTGCGGCATTCAGTTCATTTGGGGTCGGGACACCACCAAAGTTACGTTGGGCGATGGTGAGTACGCGGTTGGCCAAATTGCCCCAGGTAGCGACTAATTCGCTATTGGTACGTTGCACGAATTCGGTCCAGCTCCAATTGCTGTCGCGGCCTTCGGGGGCGGCAGCGGTGAGGTAATAGCGCACCAAATCGGGCTCGTAGCGCGACATGATGTCGGGCATCCACAAGGCCCAATTTTGGCTGGTACTCATCTTTTGACCTTCGAGGTTGAGGAATTCGTTGGCAGGGACATCATACGGCAAGGCCCGATCACCATACCCCAACAACATGGCTGGCCAGATAATGGTATGGAAGGGGATGTTGTCTTTACCAATGAAGTAGTAGCTGCGTGGGGCACTGGCTGGGTCCCACCACTTGCGCCAGGCCTCAGGTTGGCCGGTGCGTTTGGCCCATTCGAGTGAGGCCGAGTAGTAGCCAATCACCGCATCAAACCACACATAAATCCGCTTGTCGGCAAAGCCGTCTACATTCCCTGGTACTGGCACGCCCCATTCGAGGTCACGGGTAATGGCGCGGCCGTGTAATCCTTCGCGCAACCAGTTTTGGGTGAATTGCATGGTATTCGAGCGCCAATAGTCACGTTCGGTCGAATCGAGCCATTCACGCAGCGCCGGTTCGAGTTTTGCCAAATCGAGGAAAAAATGCTCGGTATCACGGAAAATAACTGGCGCGCCATCGAGCGTCGAGCGGGGCGACCCCAATTCTTTGGGGTCACGCAATTGGCCACATTTGTCGCATTGGTCACCACGCGCCTTGGCGTAATTACAGTTGGGGCAGGTGCCTTCGACAAAGCGGTCGGGCAGGAAGCGTTGCAATGATTCACTATAGGAACCGATGGCAATTTCGCGGTAGATATAGCCTTTGGATTGGAGCTTCTCAAAAATATCCGTCGTCGCAGCGTAATGATTGGTGGTGTAGGTTTGAGTAAACAAATCGAAGGTGATGCCCATGGCATGCAAGGTTTCGATGAAGCTTTGGTGGTAGCGATTGATGATGGTCTGAGGCGTCACGCCTTCTTTTTCGGCGGCCAAGGTGATAGGGGTACCATGACAATCCGACCCCGATACCATCAATACTTGGCGGCCACGCAAGCGTTGGTAACGGGCAAAAATATCTGCCGGCAAGTAGGCGCCGGCCATGTGTCCGACGTGAAAAGGGCCATTGGCATATGGCCATGCCACCGAAACCAGGATGTGTTCTGACATATATCCCTCCACAACTGACTACACAAATAAAAAACCGCAGGTACACGTGTACCCGCGGTGCGCTTGGGTGGCAACGCCACTACAAACAACACGCGGGACAAGGCATCTGCATCATCATGGTTACCGTTTGGGTGCACACCATCATTTACGCCCATCCATCATTATATCTGCCCCAATATACCACGAAAACACTCCTGCACGCAACGACGACGTGTCTAACATTTCATTGGTATACTACATATATGTATCGCAACTACGCCAAAGGGGGCCATGTGCAGCAGGGTAAACCATGGAATCACCGCACCGTCTATGCATTAATATATGCAATTTTTGTCTTTTTCGGGGTCTCTATCGGCGCAAACGGCGTACTCTGGGCAGAAATTCTGCCCGCCTTACAAATGGGTGAAGCCATGTTTGGCACACTCACGCTGATTTCTCCGTTTATTTCGGTGTTTATCTTATTGTTTGCCGGACAATTCGTCGAACGCATCGGCAAACACCATAGCATGACGTTTGGGCTGGTAATGCTGGTGGGGGCCTCACTCAGCCTCTCATTTGCACGTACTCCCATGCATTTTGGCTTTGTGTGTGCGTTATATGGTATCGGTTATGGTGCAGTCGAATTGTCAGTCAATAGCGTCACCATGGACTGGGAGCGTGAACGCAACATCACCGTCATGAACAAAGTCCACGCCGCATTTTGTGTTGGTGCCGTATTTAGTTCACTGATTACTGGGCAATTACTGGGTATGGGGTTAACCTACCAGACGATTTTGCAGATTATCGTCGCTATCGGTGCCGTCATTGTCGTGATTAATCAATTCGTGCCCTACCCACCCAGCCATATCGAAGAAGGCGCCGCAGGAGCGGGAGCCGCCATTCGTTTACTCATCCACAACCCGATTGTACTCACCTTGAGCATGATTGGTTTTTTTGCGGCCTTTGGCGAAGGGTTGGCCATCAATTGGTCCGTCTTACACTTGCGTGATTTAGGCGCCACAGCGTTCATCGGTGGGGCCGGATTTGCGATTTTCAATACCGTGATGTTTATCGGGCGGATGACCAACAACGCCGTAGTGGCGCGCTTTGGCGTCGTGCAGTCAGTCGTTTTTTCGGCCATTGCGATCACCGTTGCTGGCGTCATAATCGCCTTTACCAGTGATTTGTGGTTGGCAGTAATTGCCTTGGGCATACTCGGATTCGGTGTAGCGGGACCAATCCCGACCACATTGACTGCCGGCGCACAACTGGTTCCTGGTCAAAACAGTGCCTTATCGGGGGCATTGATGTCGATGTGCTATGTGTCGTTCATTGTAGGGCCACCGTTGATTGGCATCGTTGCCGAAAAAACAACACTGCAACAAGCGCTCTATGCAACCATCGTCGTCGGGATTTGTTTATTCCTGTTTGCGCGGCGCTTAGCCACGATTACTGCACAACCAGCGACACCAACGACCAACGCATAACATTACCAGCCGGGTAATTTGTATCTAATCGCTCGATCTACACCCATTAAATGAGGGCAACCATGACACACACTACAACACACCGCCTTGGCTATCATGCACTGTGGGTTGTGTGGGTGTGGGTAGTGGTTGCCTGTGGGGTGGCACCCCAAGCACAACCAACCATACCCCCATCCACTCCGACCATTCAGAACGAGACCAACACCCCACTCGCTACCGAAATTGCCATTGTCCAAACACCGACGTTATCACCACTGTCGCCGAGTCAACGGGAAAAAATGTTTGCTGCGTTGTGGAATACAGTGAACGAACATTACGTCTATCGTGATTTCCGTGGCGTCGATTGGGCAGCGGTACGTACAAAATACCATGATCAAATAATTGAAGCACCTGACACTGCCCATTTTTATACCATTCTCAAAGAAGTCGTCGCTTTACTCAACGACGATCATAGTCGCTTTGATGACCCACAAGATGCCGCATTCAATGATGCCGTCTATAGTGGCGAGGCCGGATATGCGGGCATCGGGATTATGATTCGTGAACTCGCTACCGGACTGCTCATTACGCGCGTGGCTGATGATGGCCCGGCAGACAACGCCGGGCTCCGCCCTTACGACGTGATTACCGCCATCGGTACCACATTAGTTACCACTACCTATGACATCGGCGAAGATGGCTATAGTAGTTTAATCCGCGGACCGATCGGCAGCGATTTGACGATTACACTCCAGCGGGGCAACGATGCCCCACGACAACTCACCCTGCAACGCGATGCCATTGCCGGCGATGCCTTCCCTGAAGCAGTAGCACGCATGATCGACAATGGTACGGTGTTACTGACCATTGATTCCTTTGATCGGGATAACTTAGCTGATATTGTCATAGACGCACTCAATGAGGCCACTACACATACCCAGCCCACCGGGTTAATCATCGATATCCGCGAAAACGGTGGCGGTAGCATCGACGCAATGCTTGATGTGGTTGCCCTGTTCCATGATGGTGGCACGATTGGTGACCAAATTGACCGCAACAACACCTACCCCCTCACTGTTCCGACCAACCACACTTTGCCACCATTTGACTACCTCCCCATCGCAGTACTGACGAGTCGCGATACCGCCAGCGCCTCCGAAATGTTTACGGCTGGACTCCGGCACCTGCGTACGATTACGGTGATCGGTGAACCCACCGCTGGTAACAGCGAAAATCTCTACCCCTATGACTTTGATGATGGCTCGGTGCTGTGGATCGCCGAGCTCCTCTACCGCCAACCCAACGGTGCCTACATTGAAAACGTCGGGGTTATTCCTGATATCCCGATTACCGATGCGTGGGATGACATGAATCCAGCCAACGACATGTTTATCAAGGCAGCCCAACGCGTACTCCACAAATAAATTACACGTAATTCCTTCTCATTTCGTCAATAATTTGCGCTAGCGACACACTCGCAACAAACCAAACCCCACTTCTTAGCGCTCAAGAAGTGGGGTTTGGTTTATTTTGATACGCATTATGATTACCAAAAACATCGCCGCAGTCAGTATGGCTACGGCGACAAAACGATGCAATACAATTTAGGGACGACGGGTGTGCCAGTTGGTGGCGCCTTGGTAGGCGTCAGCAACGCGCAATATTTCTGATTCTGCGAAGGCCTGGCCAATCAACTGCAACCCGACAGGCAAACCATTGTCAAAACCACAGGGGACCGAGATACCAGGCAAACCGGCGAGACTCACGGGCAGCGTACACACGTCTTGGAGGTACATGGCCACCGGGTCAGCACTGTTTTCACCAAACTTAAACGCCACATTGGGAGATGTAGGGGAGGCAATCACATCGACATCCGCAAAGGCGTGGGTAAAGTCTTGGCGAATCAAGGTGCGTACTTGTTGGGCCCGTTTATAAAAGGCATCGTAGTAACCAGCCGACAACACATAGGTACCGAGCATGATGCGGCGACGGACTTCTGGGCCAAACAAGTCGCCCCGAGTTTGGTCGAGGGCATCGCGGTAGCTGTCACCATCGCTCCGCGGTCCATAGCGCACGCCATCAAAGCGGGCTAGGTTGGAAGAAGCTTCGGCCGTAGCGACGATGTAGTAGACGGGCAAGGCATGGGGACTATTGGGCAACGAGATTTCTTTGATGATGGCGCCGAGATCCTGCAAGACGCGAATTGATTCACGGACGGCGTGTTCGGTGCCTGTTTGCATGCCATCTACAAACAACTCGCGGGGGATGCCCACGCGCAGTCCTTTGAGTGAGCCACCCAACCCTGCCACGTAATCGGGGACGGCGGTGGGAGCCGAGGTAGCGTCGTACCCGTCATGCCCGGCGATACCGTTGAGCATCATGGCGCAGTCGCGGGCGGTCCACGCCATCGGGCCGATTTGGTCGAGTGATGACGCAAAGGCGATTAAGCCATAGCGTGATACCCGGCCATACGTCGGTTTGAGGCCGGTGATACCACAGAGCGAGGCGGGTTGGCGGATGCTGCCGCCGGTATCGGTGCCCAAGGTACCGGCGGCCAAGCCAGCGGCCACGGCTGCGGCAGAACCACCACTCGAACCACCAGGCACGCAATCGGTATTCCATGGGTTACGGGTCAGTTGATAGGCGCTATTTTCGGTGGAAGAGCCCATGGCGAATTCGTCACAATTGAGCTTGCCGAGCAA
>CAISXI010000389.1 GCA_903889425.1 uncultured Roseiflexaceae bacterium
GCTCCGTCCCACATCCCCAAAATCCCGTTGTTGTATGGCATTGCCGCCCAGAAAGGAGCAGAATGATGGACCGGATTGTCTTGTCGGGCATGCAGTTTTTTGGCTATCACGGCACCCGCCCCGAAGAAACCACCCTCGGCCAGCGCTTTGAAGTCGATGTCACTGTCGGTCTCGATTTGCAGGCGGCGGCGACTGCCGATGATTTGACGCTAGGCGTCGATTATTCGCGCTTCCACGATATCGCCCGCGCCGTGGTGACCGGTCCGCCCCTTAAATTAACCGAGGCGGTGGCCGAACGCATCGCCCAGCAGATTTTGGCGGCCGAACTGGCGGTGCAGTGGGTCGAAGTCCAAGTGCACAAACCATTTGTGCGTTTGGGTGACACCGTACTCAAGGGCTCGACGGTGATTATCGAGCGCCGGCGATGATACGTCCGACCGTCACCCTCGCGTATGCCCAAACCCTCGATGGCCGGATTGCGGCTCGCGATGGCTCGTCACGCTGGATTAGTGGCGCCGAGTCGCTGGCCCGCACCCACCAGCTCCGGGCCAGCCACGCTGCCATCATGGTGGGGATTGGCACCGTGCTCCACGACGATCCGCGTTTGACGGTGCGCCTCGCCCCGGGGCGCGACCCGCTACGGGTGGTGATTGACCGCACCTTGCGTACCCCCGTGACCGCCGCCCTGCTCCGTGATGGCGCGGGGGTGGGGACATGGATTGTCTGTGGCGAAAATGCTCCGCGGGCCCAACGTGACACCCTGCGCGCGACGGGCGCCACACTGATTACGGTGCCCGAAGATGCCAACCAACACCTCGATTTGCTGGCTACATTGCAGATGTTGTCACAACGTGGCATCACCTCGGTGATGCTCGAAGGGGGCAGTCGGCTGATTACCAGCATGCTGACTGCCCAATTAATTGACCGTGTCGCCATCACGGTAGCGCCCAAATTACTCGGGACTGGGGTGGCGGTGTTTGGCGATATCGGGATTCATACGATGGACCATGCCTTGCAACTACACAATCCGGTGTACACCCCGTGTGGCCCTGATATCTGGATCGAAGCCGAGGTGTGCTATGCCCACTGATGCCCAAGCAATTTGGATGACCGGCATGCGCCAAATCAGCGTGCGCGCCGAAGAATTACCCACCCTCGCTGCCGACGCCGTCGCAATTACGACCCTGCACTCGGCCATTAGTCATGGCACCGAAATGCTGGTCTATCGTGGCCAAGTGCCCGCCGATTTGGCACTTGATTTGCCTACCCTCGCCGGTAGCTTCGGCTTCCCCATCAAATACGGCTATGCGTTGGTGGGCGAAGTCACGGCCTGTGGGGCGGCAGTCAGTAGTCATCAAGTAGGCGATCAGGTGTTTGTGTTGCACCCCCACCAGACCCACCTACAGGTGCCGGCTGCCCAAGCCAAACGCATCCCCGCCGGCATCGCTCCTAGCACGGCGGTATTTGCGGCCAACATGGAAACCGCCATCAACATCGTCCACGACCTACGCCCGGCCCTCGGCGATGTGGTGGTAGTGGTGGGGCTGGGCGTGGTGGGCTTGTTGGTGACGTGGCTGTTGGCCCGCCAACAACTCACCAGTGTGATTGGCGTCGATCCGGTACCGCTACGTCGCGCGCTGGCCCAGCAATTGGGTGCCGATGTCGTCTGTGCCCCCAGCGATGCAGCCGCCGTGGTGGCAGTGGCCAGTCAAGGGCGCGGCGCCGACGGTGTGGTCGAGGTGAGTGGCAATCCGGCGGCGCTGGCGGGTGCTGTCGCCGTGGCC
>CAISXI010000390.1 GCA_903889425.1 uncultured Roseiflexaceae bacterium
CCGATCTCATAGGCGCGAATCTGGTTGGTCACGATAAAGTGGCTGGCGTCACATCGCACTTCGCTCCAGGTTTCGACGCGGGTTTGCCATGTGCCGCGCCCCACACAGATAGTATGTTCACTCACCGTACGGGCACTCAAGGGGTCAGTCACATCAATGAAATAGCGATCCGCCGCCCGATGGTCATAGGTCAGCCCATCGGCCAGTTGAAAGGCGCCGTGGTCGTTTTCGTCATGCAAGGCCCAGGTTTGATGCATCTGATCAAACTGTTCGTAGCGCTGGCGTTGATCGGGCCGCAATTGCGTGACGCCTACTTCGGGTGTCATGGCTGGTGGTGCAAATTGCCCGGCGGTTGCATCATACGATTGTGGCGTGCGTATGGGCAATTCCACGTATGACTGCGCAGGATCAATCGTGAGGGTCACGGGCACCGGTGATGGCCAGGCATGCGGCCAATACGACGGACTCACCGCCACCCGCCAATGATGGCCTGCCGGCAAACAATGTCCCGCCGCATTGAGCGTCACCGTAACCGTCTCCCATTGCCCTGGCTGCATATCAATCGGCACACCATGCCCGGCACGGTGCGTCAGATTGAGCAAGCCACGACTCACCAACAACGAGCGTCCATCGGGGGCCACATCGCACAAGCGCACCACTAGCATGGCTTGGGGCTGGTCACTCGCTACCCGCAAAATAACCCGTGGGAACCCCAAAATAGTCTGTTCCGTGGTAATCTCAAACGTGCGGTCCATCACCGTCTGTATATTGGTCTGCACCGGCAAATCAGCACACCACGACCGGCCATCTTCCCCGCGTTGGTCGGGAGGATAATCACCGGGAATGGCATATGAGCACCACATCCCTGCATCAGAGCCACTGCGCAAATCGGTACCCACATGCACTACGGGCTGTTGGGGGCCAAGTACGTATTGAGCGTATTGTTGCGTCGGGTTTGGCCACGTCGCATCACCCACCCACTGCCCAGGCCGGGTGTCGTACCACGGCGCAGGATTGACCCAGTCTTGGATGTAACTGGTCAACATAGGGCCATTCATGATATCGGTTGGCACGTCATTCAGCCAATGCTGCCACCACTTGATGGCCTCGGCTTGGAAGCCAATCGCTGGCCCCGGCGACCCGGCTTCGGGATATTTATGCGCCCATGGCCCCACCAAGCCCTTGCGGGGCACGTTGAGCCCTGCCAGCAAACGAAACACGGCATTGGTATAGCCATCTGCCCAGCCACCAACCGCATAGACGGGGCAGCTGATTTGACTGAAATCCTCACATACCGAGCCTTGTTGCCAAAACGCATCACGGCGTTGGTGTGCTAACCAGGTTTCAATGTAGGCGGGGGTTTCTTGGATGCGTGACAGCCACATTTCTTTCCATTGGTCGCCCACCACCGCCGGGTCGGCGGGGCGACTATTGAAGGCCAACATCACCGAGGCCCACGGCAACATGTCGACGGCCAGCAAACAGCCCCCCATGTAATGCACGTCATCGGCATAGCGGTCATCTGTCGAACAGACGGTGATAATCGCTTTGAGGGCCGGAGGGCGGCGGGCGGCCACTTGTAAGGCGTTAAAGCCCCCCCACGAAATCCCAAACATACCCACGTTGCCGTTGCACCATGGTTGTTGGGCCAGCCAAGCAATTACTTCGCAGGCATCGATTTGTTCTTGGGGTAAGTATTCGTCATACAAAATTCCATCCGAGTCGCCGCTGCCACGCATGTCGACCCGCACTGCAGCCAAGCCATGTGCCGCGAGGTAGGGGTGGCGAATCATGTCGCGGCGCACGGTACCATCGTTGCGGCGATAGGGCAAATATTCGAGTACTGCCGGAATCGGCGTGGTTAGTGCGTTAGGCAAATAAATCCGCGCCGCCAAGCGCGACCCATCAGCCAACGGGATCCAGACCGGGTCTAGGCAAGTGACATCATTGAGGAGTTCGGGGTGTTCAGTCATGCGCCGCCTCGATCTCGGTCACTGCCCGCCAACCACTACTAATCGCGCCATGCACACTTGCAGAATGGCCGTCGACTGCGGTGGCTTCACCGGCAAAATGCACCCGCCCGTGCGGCGCTGCCAAGGCCGGTCGTAGCCCGTGTGCACCCACTGGCACCGAGCTATACGCCCCGAGGCTCCACGGGTCGACGCTCCAGTTAATCATGCGCCACCCCACCAGTTGCGCGCGCACCACGTCACCAAATACTGCAGTGAGTAAATCAAGACAAGTGGCTATTGGGTCAGTGACTGCACCGATATGGGCAGCCCGCGGTCCCGTAAAAAAGCCCATCAAATAGGGCGCATCTGGGGATGTCGTCCACCATACCGGGGCAGGGTCGACGAGACTAAAAAAACTAGCCGTATCATCCCAAAAACGTTCCCGGAAGCGCAAGGCGATTTTGAGGCCACCATGCATGTCAATCTGGCGAATCGCATGTAGTTTGGCAGTAGGTAGTGGTGGATCGAACGCAATCGACCCTGTTTTGAGCAATGCGAGGGGAATTGTGACAATTACCCGTTTGGCTGTCAACACCACACCATCTGCCAATGTCACACGACATTGGTCACCAGCTTCACGAATGGTGGTCACTACACTTTGCAGGCGTATCGGCAGTGATTGCGCTAACGCAGCCACAATCGGGGCATAGCCACCCACAATGTGGTGGTCATTGCCCCCGAGATGCTCACCTTGCAAAATATCTGCCTGCATGGCATGAATACTCGCGAGTGCGGGCGTGGTCGCCGCACTATGCGCCAAGCGGATATCGGCCAAATGGCGAGCTAACCCGTGGTAATCGTTTTCATCGAGCCATTGGGCAAAACTAATATCGGGGCCTGCGTAGGCTGCAATCTGGGCTTCGATGGTGGTCAGTGGCGGGAGGCTGTTATCGACAGCAAACAGCGTCAACGCATCGTGCAACGTATCGTTATACCAAATCCGTCGCCCATCCCAGCGCCCAGCAATCGTCGTGGCGAGACCGAGTTGGCGCACAAATTGCCACGTCGACACCTCATCGCCATGAATGAATTCGGCACCCAATTCGATAGCCCAATTCGGGTCGCTCGCATCGCTCCAGACCCGACCACCAATCCGATCGCGGGCTTCACAGACTAGCACGTGCCGACCCGCGTCATGCAAACGACGGGCCGCAGCCAATCCGGCTACGCCCGCCCCAATCACAATCACATCATACGTTGTCATGGCCTACTCCTTTGTAAAACCACTCACCACAAATTCTTCGAGTAACTGTCGCGCTAGTGCATCACTATCACGTTGCCCCAATTGGGTCAACGCCGTCGTCCACCCCGGGAGCTGTTGGACAGCGTCACGCAGTTGCGATTCGAGCGCCCGTTGCAATGACAACAACTGTCGCCGCTGTTGGCGCCAAGTGGCGGGGTGCGTTTGTAACCACTGTGCATGCCCCACCAATGCATCAACCACCCCGGCTACCCCGGTGTGTTGCACCGCCGATACCGGCAGCACGGGAACCGACCATACATCGTCCGCATCCATCTGCATGCGAATCAATGCGCGGAGTTGTTGGAGGGTTGCTGGGGCATCAGCACGATCACTTTTGCTGACCACAATCACATCAGCCACTTCGAGCAAGCCGGCTTTGATTGATTGCACCTCGTCACCCATGCCGGGCGCTTCGACAAGCAGCACGGTATCTGCCACGTCGACAACCGCCACATCGCTTTGGCCAGCACCGACGGTTTCGAGCAACACCATCCCAAATCCGGCAGCCCGCATCAGCATCGCCGCATCCAATGTTGTTGCCGCAAGTCCCCCGTATTGACCACGATTAGCCATACTACGGATAAATACGCCACTATCGCCGGCCAAATCATACATGCGGATGCGATCGCCGAGCAACGAGCCACCACTGAGTGGCGACGACGGATCAACGGCGATAATCCCCACTTGCATGCCACGCTGGCGCAGTTCTTGGGTAATCACGGTGGTGAGACTCGATTTACCGGCGCCAGGCGCCCCGGTAATCCCCACCAACGAGCCAACTCCGTATCCGGACAAGGCCTGGCGCAGACTACGGACTGGTGCGCCACCACGTTCAATTAATGTCAAGGCCCGCGCCAACGCGCGACGATCACCACGGCGCACATCAGTAGCTAATTGTTGCACCGTGGCATCATTCATGATGTTGCTCGCCGAGCTGCCACGGTAGCGCGAATAAACGCCACGATTTCGTCGGTATTGGTGCCAGGACCATAGATGGCGTCGATACCGTATTGGCTTGTGAGCAATGCACTATCTTCGGCAGGGATAATTCCCCCTGCCACAATCACACAATGCCCCAGCCCTGCCTCACGTAGTTGCGTGGACACCTTGGGTAACAGTGTCATGTGTGCGCCCGACAAAATCGACAAACCGACCACGTCGACATCTTCTTGCAAGGCAGCTTCGACAATCATGTGGGGGGTTTGGCCAATACCGGTATAAATCACATCCATCCCAGCATCACGTAGGGCGCGGGCGATGACTTTGGCGCCACGGTCGTGACCATCTAACCCAGGTTTGGCAACCAACACGCGAATGGGGACTTCACTCATTTGCGGCCTCCTGTTCGTCTACCAAACAACGATGGACGTTGCACTTGATCGACGCCCATATCTTGGTATTCGGCTTCACCTGGGCGCATACCAGGCTTTTGGGTCAGCCATTCTTCCCGGAGTTTGTGCGCATCTACAAAAAACTGTGTAATTGCTGCTTCATCCCCCGCAGTGATTTTTTCTTTCAGGTTGTTGAGTTCTGCCGTCGTATCGTCAATCCAACGCGCCAGTGCATCACGATTTGTCATGACAATATCGCGGTGCATGGTCACATCACCCGAGGCCAGCCGCGTCATGTCCCGGAAGCCGGTAGCGGCGAGCGCGCCCATTTCGCGACCGGCCGCAGTCCCCACCGTCGTTTTGACGATCGTCGCCGCCAACACAAACGGCAAATGGGAAATCCCAGCCACATAGGCGTCATGTTCGACAGGATCAATAAAATAAACTTTGGCACCGATGCGTTCAACCAGCGCTTCGCACAAATTAATAGCTGGTCCGGGGGTGGTATTGGTGGGGCACAGACAATAGACTGCGTCTTTAAATAAATCGCTGGTGGCTGCTTTGGGACCACTTTTCTCACGACCTGCCATGGGATGCCCACCAATAAATGAATTGGCCGCCGGCAATAATTCACGGGCCCATTCACTCACCATGGCCTTGGTACTTGTCACATCGGTCACGACCGTACCGGCACTGAGATGAGGCGCAATTGATTGGAGTGCCGTCCGCATTGCTTGGGCAGGCACCGCCAATACCACCAAATGGGCACCGGCGACTGCTTCGGCGACCGTATTGGCTACCTTGTCAATGGCGAGGCGACCACGCGCTTCTTTGGCGTTGGCAACATCTGCGTCATAGCCCACCACCTCGAGTTCGCCCATGGGGTCTTTTTTGCTGTCGGCAGCGCGTAACGCCATCCCTAACGATGACCCTATCAATCCCATACCAATAATAGCAATTCGAATCATGATTTACTCCTTCATTGCAGCCTTTTAACGTGTGGCTGGGGGCTCGATAAACGACAAAAATAATACTTCGGCAATCACAATCATCAATATCCACGGGATAATTAATAACGGTGTGAACGCATGTAATCCAAATAATCCAAACAATCCCACTACCATTAACCCAATTTCACTCGCTTGACGCCACGCCCGACGCACATCATAGCGCCGTGCCCGTTGCCGAAACGCTAATTGGCCGATGACATACGTTACCGGCACACATAACGTCGAAAGCACCCAATACATTGCCATACTCACCAATAGATAGACGGGAACATCGGGCAACCACAACAGGGAATTTGTTGGCGTGGGTACATACAAAATAATTTGTACTGCCAAAAACAACCCCAACACACCGCGCATCGCTAACCCCCGAGCCCGAAAGTAGTATTCCATCGGGACATAGGTCAACATGCCAACAATCACCGAAATACCTGCCAGAAAGAGTTGTTTGGCGCGATCATCTATCGGCCATACCCCATTAAACACGATTGCACCCAACCCGAGCCACGCAAACCCCACCAATACAAACCATATCAATATTTGGGTGCGCGACACACCTTCTTGGGTCACCACAGTGACCGGTGTGGGGGTATTTCGCGGTGGGGTTATCCGGGTACGTGTGCGGGTCATCGCATCCATCCATTCAACACCACGGTAGTTGCGCTTACATTGCACCTACACGCACATATTTTTAAGTATATCTGATTTTACAACAATACCAACGCCAGTCCATAATATCCCGCATAAAAAGAGATTCCGCTACACACTATTTTAATTAGTATCAAATCAAAAAAATACCGCTATAATTTTGAGGTTAACTCAATGAAGAGGAGCAACTATGAGTGTCATTCGCGTGGGTGTCGTCGGCGCCGGTAGTGTGGCCCAACGGGGTATTTTGCCCCACCTCAGTCAACCTGATCTCGCTAATCGCCTCGCCCTCACCGCCATTTGTGACCCCGCCCCAGGCCGGGCCCATGCCGCCGCCGAAAAATTCAGCATTCCCCAACAATTCACCGACTACGCCGACTTTCTTATCCATGCCGACGTCGACCTCATTTCACTCGCCACGCCCATCGGCATGCATTATGCCCAAGGCAAGGCAGCTATTTTGGCGGGCAAACATGTCCATTTCAACAAAACCATGACCACCACCAGTGCCCAAGCGACTGAATTAATTGATTTAGCCGCCGCACGTGGTGTCAAAATCGTCGCCTCACCGGGTGAAATGAACCGCCCCCACAACCAAGCCATCAAACAACTCATCGCCGATGGGGCAATTGGCGAGTTGTGTTGGGCCGTCTGTGGCGCATCATTTGGGCGCTACCACGAAACCGAAATTTATCGCCAAGGCAACGACCCCCTCTCAAACGTCGACCCTTCATGGTATTACCGCAAACCAGGTGGTGGTCCCATGTACGACATGACCGTCTATGCCTTACACGGACTCACCGGCATCCTCGGGCCCGCCAAACGGGTTACCGCTATGTCCGGTGTGCGCATCCCCATGCGTGAATTCCGGGGCCAAATGGTAGCCTGCGATGCCGACGACAATACCCTCGTGCTAATCGACTTTGGCAATAACGTCTTTGCGCTGGCCTACGGTACCCCTGCTGGAGCCGTTAGCGAAGACGACAGTGGTAGTTTTTTTGGCACCAAAGGCCAAATCGTCGGACTCAACCTCAATGGCACCCCAATTGATTATGCCGGTAGCACCATTGCCGACAGCCACCCCGAAGGACGCTGGTCGGGCAACCAATGGATTTTGCCGTATGTGACGGGAACCCACCGCGATATCGCCGAACAACACGTCTTTGTCGATATCATGCAGCTCATCGATTGGGTCAACGGTGGTCCACCCCCCATCGCCAGCGCCCAGCATGCCCGCCATGTCATCGAAATCATCGAAGCAGGCTTTGCTGCCGCCACCACAGGCCAAACCCAAACTCTAACCACCACCTTCTAAGTAGCAACGAAAGTAGGTTTTTATGTCAATTGTACGAATCGGCGTCGTGGGCGCTGGCAGTGTGGCGCAACGGGGAATTTTGCCCCATCTCAGTCAATCAGATCTCGGTGATCGCCTCGCCCTCACCGCCATTTGTGACCCGGCGCCAGGTCGGGCTGATGCCGCCGCCGAAAAATTCGGCATCCCCCAACAATTCACTGACTATGCCGATTTTTTAGCCAACGCCGCAGTCGACATGGTGATTTTGGCAACACCCATCGGCATGCATTACGCCCAAGGACGGGCAGCGATTTTGGCGGGTAAGCATGTCCATTTCAACAAAACCATGACCACTACCAGCGCCGAAGCGACTGATTTGATTAATTTGGCCGCAGAACGGGGCGTCAAAATCGTCGCCTCGCCAGGTGAAATGAACCGCCCCCACAATCAAGCCATCCGCAAAATGATTCAATCTGGCGCAATTGGGGATTTGTGTTGGGCGGTGTGTGGCGCATCGTTTGGGCGCTACCACGAAAACGAAGAATTCCGCCAAGGCAACGACCCGCTCTCAAACATCGACCCGTCGTGGTACTACCGCAAACCGGGTGGTGGTCCATTGTATGACATGACGGTCTATGCCTTGCACGGGCTCACCGGCATCCTCGGACCAGCCAAGCGCGTCACCGCCATGTCGGGAGTACGCATGCCCATGCGCGAATTCCGCGGACAGATGGTGCCGTGTGATGCCGACGACAATACATTAATCTTGATTGACTTTGGCAACAAGATCG
>CAISXI010000391.1 GCA_903889425.1 uncultured Roseiflexaceae bacterium
ACATCAACGTGGGCGAGTAGTTGGTTACGATGTGGAACTTGCATTGGCGTTGTGTCGCCCGCACGTGGCTGACGGTGAATTTTTTGTGGCCAAAGCAATCGGCTGGGCGTTGCGCGATATGGCCAAACACTACCCCCAACAGGTGCGTGAGTTTTTGACCACATACCCCAATTTGTCACGGGTGGCACAGCGTGAAGCCCAACGGGGATTAGCGCGGTCAGCGGTATAAATCAGGCATCGGCACCCGTCGTATGCAATGACGAGCGGGTGTTTTGGCGTAGGTATTGTGACCGCAAACGCATGGTAGTCGAATCGCCCACACGGCTATCATGCGGCACAACAGAGGGTGTAGTGCCCCAAGCGAAATAATTACGTAACTATTGGTGGTATGCGGTATATAATGGAAGCATACCCTGATTGTGTTATGTATTTGCCGGCATCTGCATGCGCTGACATGTGGTTAAAGGAGAGATTCGCTGATGGATAAAATTATCATCGCTGAAATGGGTGTAGAAGGTGGCGGGTGTACCGTCTATGGGCGTCAGACCGATGGAGTTTGGTCGTTTTGGCAAGCAGGTTCGTCAATGGATCTTGACGAAAACGACGACGAAATATGGCGCCAGTGGTCATCTGAACCAGTACCAGAGCTGTTGGCAGCATTACCTGATATTTGGTGGATGATGCATATCTACAACGTCCACCCCGAATTCGTCAGCCAGCTCCGCCAAGCGCACGCCCAATACCGCGGTAAGCGGGGGTGGCGGGAATGGCAAATTGACTAATCTATCGTTTAAGAAAGAGGGCGCAATGAATCTCGATCAATACATTGATAACATCAACAAACGCTTTAAACTTGGCAATGCCACAGAGCATACATTTCGTGGTGACCTACAACAATTATTAGAAAGCGTGGTGCCCGCAATCAGCGCCACCAATGAACCCAAGCGTCAGCAGTGTGGTGCGCCCGACTATATTTTGACCCAAAACAACATTCCGGTGGGGTACATCGAAGCCAAAGACATCGGCGACAAAGACCTCGACGGCACCAAAAAAACAGGCAACAAAGAACAATTTGACCGCTACAAAGGGTCGCTCAACAACCTCATTTTTACCGATTATCTCGAATTCCATTTCTACCGTGATGGCCAATTTGTCAAAAAAATCGCCATTGGCGAAGTAACCAGCAAAGGGATTAAACCACTCACAGAAAACTTTAAGCGTTTTGAAGATTTTATCAAAGACTTTTGTAGCCATATTGGCCAAACCATCAAAAGCTCGCAAGAACTCGCCAAAATGATGGCCAACAAAGCCCGTTTGCTAGCTGGGGTCATCGAAAACGCGGTGACAAGCGACGAAGTTAATGATGAAAACAGTACCCTCAAAGCCCAAATGGATGGTTTTAAGCAAATCCTGATTCACGACATCACTCCCAAAGGCTTTGCGGACGTCTATGCCCAAACCATCACCTACGGCATGTTTGCGGCACGCTTGCACGACCCGACCCTGCCCACATTTAGTCGCACAGAAGCTGCTGAACTCATTCCCAAATCGAATCCGTTTTTGCGTAAATTGTTTAGCTATATCGCGGGCCCAGATATTGATGACCGTATGTTGTGGATTATTGATGACCTCGTCAATATTTTTTTGGCATGCAACGTCGAAGAAATGCTCAAAAACTACGGCAAAACGACCAAAACCGAAGACCCGATTATCCACTTCTACGAAGACTTTTTGCGTGAGTACGACCCGGCATTGCGCAAAGCGCGGGGCGTGTGGTACACCCCACAACCGGTGGTGAACTTCATCGTGCGGGCAGTCGACGACATCCTCAAAACAGAGTTCAACATCTCCCAAGGGCTGGCTGATACCAGCAAAACCACCATCACCGTCGACCAACAAGGCCAAAAAGTCACCCAAGCAGTCCACACCGTGCAAATCCTCGACCCCGCCACCGGCACCGGCACATTCTTGGCCGAAGTGGTGAAGCTGATTCACAAAAAATTTGCCGGGCAACAAGGCATCTGGAGCAATTACGTCGAAACACACCTGTTGCCCCGCCTCAACGGGTTCGAATTGCTGATGGCCAGCTATGCCATGGCTCATCTCAAGCTGGACTTACTGTTGCGCGAAACAGGATTTACCTCAACCACCAATCAACGGGTACGCGTATATCTCACCAACAGCTTAGAAGCGTACCACCCAGATACGGGCACACTATTTGCGAATTGGTTGAGTGCAGAGGCTAATGCAGCGAACTATATCAAACGTGATACACCGGTGATGTGTGTGATTGGCAATCCGCCGTATAGCGTAAGTAGCACGAATAAAGGGAAATGGATTGAGCATTTAGTTGCTGATTACAAAAAAGATTTGCATGAGCAAAATATACAACCTCTTTCAGATGACTACAT
>CAISXI010000392.1 GCA_903889425.1 uncultured Roseiflexaceae bacterium
ATTGTGTGATGTTACAACAAACTCTCGGATTCGGTGCTACACAACATCGTCAGTACTGCTTTGTGGGCATGTAAGCGGTTTTCGGCTTGATCAAAGACAATCGAACTCGCCCCATCAGCAACCTCAGCAGTCACTTCTTCGCCGCGATGCATCGGCAAACAGTGCATGAATTTGACGCCTGGCCGGGCCGCACTCATCAATTTAGCGGTGACTTGATAGGGTTCAAGGGCGTGGACACGCTCGGGGACATCGGTTTGGCCCATACTCACCCACACATCGGTATAGATGATGTCGGCATTGGCGACAGCTTCATAGGGGTCGGCGGTAATCAATACTTCGGTTTCGTTTTGTTCGGCCAAGGCCCGCGCTTCTTTGACAATCATGGCATCAGGGGCATAGTGGGCGGGCGTCGCCACCGCGATATGCATCCCAGCCAACGGTGCGGCATGCAAAAGCGAATGCACCATGTTGTTGCCATCACCCACATAGGCAAAGCGCACACCACGCGTGCCACCACAATACTCTTTGATGGTCAGCAGGTCGGCGAGGGTCTGGGTAGGGTGGTGCATGTCGCACAAACCATTGATGACGGGGATGCGTGAGGCATCGGCCATTTCGGTGAGCACTGAATGGGCAAATACCCGGGCCATCATCACATGCACATAGCGTTCGAGCACACGAGCGGTGTCGGCGATGGTTTCGCCCCGTGACAACTGCATGTCGTTGGAACTCAAAAACATAGCGTGCCCACCTAATTGCGTCATACCTACTTCAAAGGCGCCGCGGGTGCGGGTTGATGGCTTAAAAAACATCATCGCTAGGATTTTGCCGGCGAGCAGGGCGTGTGGCACGCCACGGCGCAAGCGCCCTTTGAGGGTCAACCCGACGGTCATGAGGTCGGCGACTTCTGCCGAGGTCAGGTCGTTCATTTTGAGCAAATCACGCCCATACAAAGAATGCATATTCCCCCCGTATAACATACAAAATCAGCGGCGCTTCAATCATACCCGTCAATCAAACGCTGCGGGCATGGTTGGGTCAGCATAGTAGGCAAAAAATAAATCAATCAAATGCGGTTGGATGCGGTCGAGCGACAATGGTGGAATTTGCTGGCGCTCAAACCAGGCCACCGCACTCGTTTCGGATGACGGTGTCGCCACCCCAGCCACTACCGCACACAGAAAATAGATGTTGTAGACATGCCATGGAATCGCGGGGTGACCTTGCTTGTCACGGTCAAGTACGCCGATGAGGCGGGTTACCCGCACGTCGTAGCCCGATTCTTCGGCCACTTCGCGGATGGCCACTTGCGTCGGCGAATCACCCACGTCGGCCCAGCCCCCCGGCGGTGTCCAGCCGCCGTCGGCGTTTTCGCGCACCAACAACAACCGCCCCTCATCATCAAATACCACCGCACGCACGCCTACTTTGGGGGTGGCGTAGCCCTGTTGTTGCGCAAATAACGCCTGTACCGTACCAAGTTCGCCATCCGTACTGCTCGCAACCATCATCTGCGCAGCAATTTCTTGCAACTCGTGATAGCGCTCGCGGTCATAGGGGTCACGACCATAGGTTAAGCCACTTTGCGCTAAGGCCTGAATCCGGCGCGCCCAGGTCAATAATTGCGGAATCATGGCGTTATCCTCTGATTATCCACGCGTTATCCACAGATTATCCCCAATTATGCGAGACACGCCTGTGCGGCAGCCAATTGCGCCGCCACCGCCTGATGTCCGGTGGCACCAGGCACCGTACGAGCCGCCACCGAGGCTGCCATGCTAAAGCACCCCAGCACATCCGCCGCAAAGGTACTATCAATCGATTGGAAGTCAGTAAGCGCTAATTGCGACATTTTGACGCCACGCTCTTCGCTCATGCGCACCAACTGCCCGACGACCTTGTGGGCGGTACGGAAGGGTACGCCACGGTCGACGAGGTAATCGGCCACATCGGTAGCGAGCATCGCTTCATCGAGGCCACGGAGCAAGGCGGCCTGATTGAATTTGGCGGTGGCAGTGGCACCAGCAACAACAGGGAGCAAGATTTCGATGGTACGGGCTGCATCAAACAACGGCTCTTTGTCTTCTTGGAGGTCTTTGTTGTAGGCCGATGGCAAGCCTTTGAGCACCGTCAAAATCGTCATCAGACTACCAACCAAGCGCCCCGATTTGCCCCGAGCCAACTCGAACGAGTCGGGGTTTTTCTTTTGGGGCATCAAGCTTGAGCCGGTCGAATAGGCGTCAGCGAGGGTCACAAAGCCATATTCGGCGCTCGAATAAAAGACCATGTCCTCGGCCAAACGACTAATGTGCACGCCAATCATGGCGGTGGTAAAGAGATACTCGGCGATGAAATCGCGGTCGCTGATGGCATCGACACTATTGGCCGAAATCCCCAGCATGCCCAGTTCACTTGCAATCGCATGGCGATCGACTTTGAGGGGGGTACCAGCGATAGCACCGGAGCCGAGTGGCAAAATCGCCGTGCGTTTGGCACAATCAGCCAAGCGTTCGCGGTCGCGTTGCAATGGCCAAAAATGCGAGAGTAACCAATGCGCCAACAAAATCGGCTGGGCCCGTTGCACATGCGTATAGCCCGGGATAATCAAATCGCCGGCGGCCACTGCTTGGTCGAGCAAGGCCTGTTGCACCATCTGGACGGCGGCATCGGCACGGGTGATAGCGCTCATCGTCCACAAGCGGATGTCGGTAGCGACTTGGTCGTTACGGCTTCGTCCGGTATGCAACTTGCCGGCGACGGCACCCACCACTTCGCCCAAACGGCGTTCGACGGCAGAATGGATGTCTTCGTCGGCAGTTTTGGCGGGGAAGGCACCACTGGCAAATTCGTCATACACGACTTGAAGCCCACGCAACAATTCATCGCGCTCTACAGGGGTAATTACGCCGGCGGCACAGATTTGGCGTGCCCAGGCCATACTGCCGGTAATGTCTTCGGCCCACATGGTACGATCAAACGGAAACGAGTTATTCAGCTCGGCCATCAAGGCGTCAATACCCGCACTAAAGCGTCCACCCCACATCACAAGCCTCCTCTACCGTTTCGCAATACAGATGAATAAATCAACGTCAGTGGCAATGAAACAGGTTGGACATTCCATTGCAGAAACAAGCCGAGCACACATCACCACCAGCCAAGTCAACAAACGAAAATCAAAGGGACCGCTACCCAAAAGACGAGCAGACGGTCACGCACGGCGAGGGTCGTTGCATAGGGATGAAAACAGTGCATTACACAGGTATAGCGGATTATAACCGTATATTATCGCGTTGGTTCATGTCGTTGCGTGTAGCGTAGGCATAGTCTGCATGAGCCAGATTCACCCATCTCACGTCGTACGGGGCGGCCAAGCCGCCCCGTACGCACTCGCGATTTATGTGGTGTAATGGGCGTTGACTTCGACGTATTCTTTGCTGAAGTCACAGGTCCAAACGATGGTAGCCGCATCACCGAGTCCCAAATCGAGGGTAATAAAGACATCCTCGCGTTTGAGCAGGTTCGAGGCCGCATTGAGGTCTGCCACCAACGGCATACCTGCCGCCACGAGACGAATTTGCTCGTCACCCAGCCCAAAATCGAGGGTCAAGGTGTCGGGGTCAATCTCGGCGCCGCTATACCCCGCCGCACAGACCACGCGCCCCCAATTGGGGTCATTGCCGTGGATGGCGGTTTTGACCAGCGGCGAGCAGGCGATGCTATCCGCCACGCGGTGCGCCATTTGGGCGTGCGCCGCGCCGGTAACGCGGATCTCGATGAGTTTGGTTGCCCCTTCCCCATCGCGGGCGATTTTTTTGGCTAAATCAATACACACTACCCGTAATAACGCCACAAAATCGGCCAGCTCACTGTCCGTAATCGTCACCCCAGCCACCCCTGACGCCAACAACAAAACCGTGTCATTGGTGCTCATGTCACCATCAACGCTAATGCGATTGAAACTCATATCGGCGACGGACTTGAGGGCGGTATGGAGCAATTCGGGGGCAACCTGGGCATCGGTGGTGATAATCGACAACATGGTGGCCATGCCGGGGTGAATCATGCCGGCCCCTTTGGCCATGCCGGCGACAGTGACGGTGTGACCAGCAATCACGCCAGTGGCACTCGATGTCTTGGGTTTGGTGTCGGTGGTCATGATGGCTCGTGAGGCGAGGTTTGCTTCACGTGTCCAGCTGGCCGGCGCCAGTTGGGCAATGCCATTGGCGACTTTGGTCATATCGAGTTGGCGACCAATCACGCCGGTCGACAGCACCAGTACTTGATCGGCACGGGCACCGACGACATCGGCGGCGAGGGCAGCCATTTGCCGAGTATTCACCTTGCCCTCGTCACCCGTACAGGCGTTGGCACACCCAGCGTTGGCAATGATTGCACGCATTTGACCAGCCGATTGACTGAGCACTTCACGGTCATACAGGACGGGTGCAGCTTTGACGCGATTGGTGGTAAAAACTCCTGCGGCGCTACAGGGGGCATCAGCCACAATCAAGGTCAAATCGAGCGCACCGTCTTTTTTTAGGCCACAAGCCGTCGCCGCGGTACGAAAACCAGGAGCCAAGGTGAATACATCGTGCATTTGTTTACTTCCCATCAACCAAGGCTTGCACCTTCATGGGCAAACCAAAAATCTTGATGAAGCCCTCAGCGTCCTTTTGATTGTACGAATCACTCATGGTGAAGCTGGCAATGTCAGGGTTGTAGAGGGTGCGGTCGGCTTTACGTCCCACCAAAATCGCATTGCCTTTGTAGAGCTTGAGGCGGGCGACACCGGTGACGTTTTCTTGGGTCGAAGTAAAGAAGGCCTGCAACGCCTCGCGCAATGGCGTAAACCACTGCCCGTAATAGACTACTTCGGCGTAGCGAGCAGCCACGACATCTTTGTAGTGCAAGGTGTCGCGGTCGAGGGCCAATTGTTCGATGGCTTGATGTGCCACGTGAATCAATGTACCGCCGGGGGTTTCGTAGACGCCATGGCTCTTCATGCCCACCAAGCGATTTTCGACCAAGTCAATCCGGCCAATGCCGTGCTTGGCACCGAGATCGTTGAGGGTGCTGAGCAATTTGACCGGTCCCATGACTTCGCCATTGACGGTGGTGGGGATGCCTTTGACGAAGCCGATTTCGACGTATTCGGCTTTATCAGGGGCATTCTCAGGCGACACGGTCAAGGTGTGCATCACTTCTTCGGGCTCGTTCCAGGGATCTTCGAGGATACCGCCCTCGTGGGACATGTGCCAAATGTTGCGGTCGCGGCTATAAATCGACTTGATGGTGGCGGACACCGGTACGTTGTGCTCGGCGGCGTAGTCGAGGGCATCTTCGCGGGAGCGAATGTTCCACTCGCGCCACGGGGCGATGACCTTGAGTTGGGGTGCGACGACCATGTAGGTCAATTCGAAGCGCACTTGGTCGTTACCTTTGCCGGTACAACCGTGACAAAGGGCGTCGGCACCTTCGAGCAAGGCGATTTCGGCTTGGCGCTTGGCAATCAAGGGGCGGGCTACTGACGTGCCCAACAAATACAAACGCTCGTAGCTGGCACCCGATTGTACCAATGGGAAGAGATAATCGCGCACAAACACTTCGCGTAAATCTTCGACGTAGCATTTCGATGCGCCACTAGCGATTGCTTTGGCTTCGAGTCCATCGAGTTCATCATCTTGACCAATGTTGCAGCAATAGCAGATGACTTCGGGGTTGCCATAGTTTTGTTTGAGCCACGGCACAATGATGCTAGTATCGAGGCCGCCGGAGTATGCCAACACGACTTTCTTGACTTTGGGACGATCCATGTGAATTCTCCTTATGTAAATAAAAGCTCGACATCATCGCGGGTCAAGGTTTTGAGGCCACCCCGCTCAGGCGTGATGAGCTGACTCACCAAATCACGCTTGCGCTCTTGGAGCTGCAAGATTTTTTCTTCGACCGAATCACGCACCACCATTTTGTAGACCATCACCGGGCGAGTCTGCCCGATACGATGGGTCCGGTCGGTGGCTTGCATTTCGACCGCGGGATTCCACCAGGGATCCACGTGGATGACATAGTCGGCGGCGGTTAGATTCAAGCCGACCCCACCCGCCCGCAAACTAATCAAAAAGAAGGCATGACGATTGTCGCGTTGGAATGCGTCAATGATGCTCTGGCGGTCGCGCGTCCGCCCATCGAGATAGGCGTAACTCGTGCCCCGGGAATCAAGGGCTTCGCGTACCAAACTCAACATCTGCACAAACTGCGAAAAAACCAAGGCGCGATGGCCGGCGGCCTGCAACGCTTCGAGCGTCGCCAGCAACGATTCGAATTTGCCCGAAATCCCAGCGCTTTGGGGATCGATTAAGCGGGGATGGTTGCAGATTTGGCGCAAGCGCAACAATCCTTCCAGCATTTTCACCCGCGCTTGTTGCTCACCCGCCGTATCTATCAAGCCGAGTAATACGGCACGATAGTGGTCTCTTTGGGCATTATACAGGCGCCGTTGCTCCGGTTCCATTTCGCTCATCAACACCCGTTCGGTGCGGGACGGCAAATCGGGGGCGACTTGGTCTTTGGTGCGCCGCAAAATAAAGGGATAGGTCAGCCGGCGCAACAATTTGAGGGCGGCAGCCCGCCCTTCGCCTTCACGGGTAAAGGTATCGCGGAAGGTTTCAGCGCTGCCTAACAGTCCCGGATTGAGGAAGGCGAATTGCGACCACAATTCCACGGCGCTGTTTTCGATGGGAGTGCCCGTCAACGACAAGCGTCGCTCGCCTTGCAGGCGGCGAGCCGCCCGAGCCGTTTCGGCAGCCGGGTTTTTTACCGCTTGCGACTCATCGAGGATGATATATTGAAAACGATACCCTACCAGTAATTCAATGTCACGGAGCATGGTGCCATAGGTAGTGAGCACCACATCGTATTGGTTAAAGGTAGCGGTATCTTTGCTCCGCCCTTGGTCAATATGGGTCAATAAGCGCAGATTGGGGGTAAAGCGGGCCGCTTCGCGTTCCCAATTATAAATAATCGAGCGCGGCATCACAATCAACACCGCCGGCGCGCCTGGTTGGCGTTCGCGCAGCGACTGGATGAAGGCCAGGGTCTGGATGGTTTTGCCGACACCCATGTCGTCAGCCAGACAGCCGCCAAACCCGTAGGTATTGAGGAAGTGCAACCAGTCGTAGCCGGATTTTTGGTAGACCCGCAACGTCCCCACAAATCCATCGGGCAACGGCTGGGGCTCGATGTGGTCAAACAGCCGTAAGCGGCTACGACGTTCTTCGAACAGGCTATCGACTTGGGCAGAATTTGCTTCTTGGACCAACTGCTCGACTACGGCGGCCTGGGCACTGGCATAGCGCATCTGGGTCTGTTGTTCGTGCCCCATGGCAAAGAGGGGCGCAAGGCGTTGCGCCAGCGCATTCGACACTAGGCCGAGTGAGCCGTCTGATAGCAAAATATAGCGTTCACGCCGTAGTACGGCACGGCGGACGGTTGCTAAATCGACTGACAAATCCCCAAAACTCACCACCGCCGCCACATCAAACCAGTCGATGTGGGATTGGACGGTAACCGAGATTTGTGGTTCATCTACCCGCATTTGCACAGCGGTCAAGAGGGCTTCGCCACTCACCTGCACCCCATGGCTGGCCAAGGAACCAACCACGCGCAACATGAAATCGGTGGGCGCCATAGCACGGCGCGTGCGGAAGATATCGCCATCCACCCAGCGCAGCGCTTGGTGTTCGAGCATGGCAGCGGCAGCCCGCTCGGCATCACTATCACGGACAATCCGGATTAGGTGTAATTCTTCGCTACCATGCAACACGGCGTGGCTGGGATAGGTTGCATCAAACGGGAGTTGTTGGGTGCCGTATTGGAATGCCAAACGCACTTCTAACACCCCGGCCTGCTCGCCCACTGTAATCAGCGGTTGTGGCTCGACCACTACGTCGTCCCAGCGCACCGCCGCGCCACACAAGGGCACACGATTCGCCAAGTCGAGCAAACGCTGATCGAAGCGCTCGCGATCGTGGGCCATGACCCGTAATTGAGGGGTTTGGAGCAATTGGTCAGTGACCGGCGTTCGTTCGCCGATATTGACCAATGTGCGGCCCGTCAACAACCAGGCGCTGGCAAACGGCAACACGCTACGCGTATGCGTGTCGACCACCACGCTGTGGTGCTGAGTATGCACGATACTCTGCAACACCAAATCGGCGCCATCGTCATCAATCGCAAGTTGTAATTCACCCGCAGTGGCGGCCACGGTAATGGGATGGCGAAAATCAATCGTCTCGTCGGCGCGATAGACCTGCTGGTCGCCCAACAATTCCAACGCCCCCGCATACAACCAGGCCCGTTGGGCTGGTTGCGTAGCGGCCAATGTTTGAGCA
>CAISXI010000393.1 GCA_903889425.1 uncultured Roseiflexaceae bacterium
AATCCCAGCCGCATTGGCAGCAATCGTGGCCTCGAGGTTGCGGGCCTGGTTGGTCAGGGTGGCCAGTTCTTCGGTGAGGGCGGCGAATGTCGCCAAAAAGTCCTCGTCGCTCACTTCCTCGCCGGGAGCCACGCCCACATAGCGCCCCGGGTTGAGCGACCAGCCTTGGGCGGCAATCTCGGCGACGCTGGTCGCTTTGCACAGGCCGGGCACGTCGTGGTAGGCGGGCGTGGCGCCAAACACCTCGTGGATTTTGGCGAGTGCCTCAGCACCGCCGTGGGTGGCGTCGAGCGGGGCGCCGCGGTAGAGGCGCACCAGGTTGGCGATAAAGCCGATTTGGGCCGCCGTCCAGTCGCGATGGGCACGGTCGATTTGGCGGTAAATGTGGCGGGCGTCGATAAAGAGCACCGTGTCGGCCCGCGGCGTCTGCGCTTTGGCCTTGTCAAAAAACCACAGCGTACACGGCAACGTGACGGTATAAAACATGTTGGGGCCGACGGCCACCATCACGTCGACGGTACGCGTTTCGATCAGCTTTTGGCGCAGGTCGCGCTCGCTATGCCCGGCGTCAGAGGCCGAATTGGCCATCACAAAGCCCGCCCGGCCGGTTTCTTTCAATGCCGAATAAAAGAGCTGAATCCACAAATAATTAGCGTTGTCGTTTTTGGGCAAGCCAAAAGGGAAGCGCCGCCCGGCACCGAGCATATCTTTGAGCCGATCTTTGTCGACGGCATTCACGTTGAAGGGCGGGTTGGCCAGCACGAAATCAAACGTGCCAGTGGCTTGGTAGGGGTCGTCGTAGTAGCTATTGGTGTTGCCGCCGTGTTGTACCTTGCCCTCGAGCCCGTGGATGGCGAGGTTCATGCGGCAGAGCCGCCCAGTTTCTTCGGTTTTTTCGATGCCATAAATCGATAGTGCGTTGGTGTCTTTGCGGTGCTCGCTGACGAAGCGCGCCGACTGCACAAACATGCCTCCCGAGCCACAGGCCGGGTCGAGGATGCGCCCGTGGTAGGGCTCAATCACCTCGGTCAACAGTGTGACGATGCTGGCTGGTGTATAAAATTCGCCGCCCCCTTGGCCTTCGGACATAGCGAATTCCCCCAAGAAGTATTCGTAGACCCGCCCAAAGGCATCGAAGTCGAGGGTATCGGGAATCTCGGCTATTTTGCGCAGTAAGCCTTTGAGGAGCCCAATCTCAAACAAATGGTATGTTTGCGGCAAGGTACCGGCGAGCTGGATATTTTCTTGCTCGATGCCCTTCATGGCATTGTTGAGCGCTTTGCCCACATCATCGCCTTCGGGGAGTTTCAGCAGATGTTGAAATCGGGCGTATTCGGGCAAAAACAAAATGCTGGCAGCGGTGTAATGTATGGTGGAATCTGTCAGGGTAATGCGCGAGGATGTCTTGGTCTGGGCAAGCTCGTCTTTCTTCTGCTGGAAACGACTATCCGCAAAGCGCAAAAAAATCAATCCGAGGATTGGTGCGGCATATTCTTGGGCCTTGAGGCCCGAATTGGCACGGAATTGGTCGGCCGCATTCCACAGATTTTTTTCGAACGATGCGGAGGTGGCGTCTTTGGCCGAGAGGGCAATCCATTTCATGCGTAGCTCTTTTCATCCTGATCGGGTATGACGTGTTGGTTTTATTATACGTTACTGCTTCCTATTACGTAATAAAGAAAGGGGAAATGATATTCCCACAATTTCCACTTCATCCTTTATACTTCTATTTCCTCCTTTATACTTCACACTTCCTCCTTCGTACATGCCATGCCGGTTGCGCTGGCAACCGGAGAGACGTAGCAGGCTGCGTCTGTGTAGCGTGGAATCTCCTCGGGCTTGCCACCGCACAGACACGCAGCGCC
>CAISXI010000394.1 GCA_903889425.1 uncultured Roseiflexaceae bacterium
CGGCAAGCGCGCGAGTATTTGACCTCAGCCAATTTGCGTTTGGTGGTATCTGTCGCCAAAAAATACATCGGGCGCGGACTGCAATTGCTCGACCTCATCCAAGAGGGCAATGTGGGACTGATTCGTGCTGTGGAGAAATTCGACCACCGGCGCGGCTTTAAGTTTTCGACCTATGCCACCTGGTGGATTCGCCAAGCCATCACCCGGGCCATCGCCGACCAAGCCCGCACCATCCGCATCCCCGTGCACATGGTCGAAACCATCAACAAACTGATGCGCGAGACCCGCCGTTTGGTGCAAGAACTCGGTCGTGACCCCAACGACGAAGAGCTGGCCACGGTGTTGGGATTGACGGTAGACCGCATCCGCGTCATCCGCAAAACCTCACTCGAGCCGATTTCGCTCGAAACCCCTGTCGGCATCGAAGAAGATAGCCTGCTGGGTGACTTCATCGAGGACGTCAAAGCCCAAGCTCCCGCCGATGTGGCAACCAATCATTTGTTGCGTGAGCAAATCCAAGAAATCTTGGCCAAACTCAACGAACGGGAGCGGCGCGTGCTACAATTACGCTTCGGACTCGAAGACGGTCACTGCTGGACCCTCGAAGAAGTCGGTCGCGAATTCAGCGTGACCCGCGAACGCATCCGCCAAATCGAAGTCAAGGCGTTGCGCAAATTGCGTAACCCGCGCAATATTCGTTCATTACTTGATTACATGGAGTAGGAAAACAACTCGTGGCAGGACATGATTTTGAACAACTCGATCACTACCAGCTACTAAATGTAGCCCGCAGTGCCTCTCTCAACGAAATAAAAAAAGCCTTCCGGCGCGAAATCACTAGCTATCACCCCGACCGCTACGTACGCGCAAGTAGTCCAGACAAGCTTTATGCGCGGCAACGGAGCCAACGCATCAACGAAGCCTTTCGGATTTTGCGTGACGCCAAATTACGTGAACACTACGACATGAATATGACTGGTGGCGCCGCCATCAGACCATCTCAGCCAGTACCCACCGGTCCCCTGGCACCACGCGACCATCAGGCCGAACTCTACGATACCGCCAAATCATATATTGATTCGGGACGACTCATCCAAGCAGTGGGGGTATTACGTCGACTACAGCAACTCAATCCATTTTATCGTGATGTCGCCACATTGCTTGCCACTACAGAGCAAACAATTAATGCGCGGCAACTTACCATGCCCTATGAGAGTTTACGACGTACAAGCTGGATTACCATCAGCATTGTGGCGATTGTATTGGTGCTCGTGGTGATAATGTGGCTCTTGAGTGATCGCCAACAAATCAGCGGGGCCTATGCCGATGCCACCCGTACCGCCATCACCAAAAGCACCCCTGCAACGATAACGCCGATTATCACCCGTACCCCACGGCGCACATCAACTCCCCAAATCACAAATACACCGGCACCGGTCGATACGTCGCTATTGCTTGATGATGGCTTTATCACCAACGAATGGGCTGAAGCCACGGGACCAACCTGGCGCACTAGCTACGACGGCAAACGCTACCACATCGAAGCCCAAGCTAATGGCGATGCCGCTTGGGCCTATCGACCCTTTGATGCGACTGATGTCCACATGACCGCCGATATACAAATCAATAGTGGCCAAGGCGGTCTCGTGATACGTTACCGTGCCGAAAACAATTTCGTGGCGGTGGTACTTATGCCAGCGAGCCAAGAATACCGCATCCTACAGCGTCAAGACGCACTATTTACCGAGCTCGCACGTGGTAATAACCCGAGTATCCAACGCGATAATTTGCTCGAAGTAACTGTGGTTGGCAAAGAAGTCACGCTTACCATTAACGGCAACCTCGTTACCAGCATGCCCCTCGAATCCCTCACTGATAGTGCCCGCTTTGGCATGATTGCCATCCCTGATACCAGCAATGCCGATGTATTGTTTAGCCACCTCACCGTACGCACGACGACGACGCCCTGATTATTTGGCAATATCCGTGCCAACGACAATCACAATATCGGCACTGCTGATGATATTTGCCGGCAACTTGTCGGTGACCACCTTGCCAGGAATAATTTGGGCAATGCTTGCCGCTTGTTTGGGGTGATTATTGACATCATAAATAATCGTGGTCGTTGCAATATCACCAAGCACATCGCCAGGCACCTCTGTCACCAAGCCAAGCGAACGCAGTTGATCACTGATGCGCCGAGCGACCCCTGATACCCGTGACGCATTAAATACTTGGACACTCGCAGCCCCTTCACTCGTCGTCAAGCCCATCAACGTACGCACATAGTTTGTGCCATCGCGCCAACTATCATCAACTGCTTGGCGGAATTGGGTCACCATATCGGTACTAATTGGAGCGGTCGCAGGGTCAACACTTGCACCTGCATCTTGCAACCAGGCAGTGGTAACACGCCGAACATCGCCCTCATCCCACAACAAATCAGTACCATCAACAGTGTAACGAGGCATCGTTTGCGGACTGATTTGCTGTGATGCAATACGCTGTGGATCAATTTGCACAAATGTCGATAACCACGCGGCAATCATCACTGGATTGGTCATCGGCATCGTCGTCCGGATCGACCCACCAACAATCTGCGGGGCATCATTGATAATCCGCCACCACTGGGTAATGTTGGTGTGGCGCACTGCCGCAATCACTGCTTGCGTCACTTGTTGTTGGCGCCGGATACGGCCAAAGTCACTATCCGCATGCCGCGTACGCGCATAGATTAAGGCCCGTTCGCCGTCCAAATGTTGGACACCAGCCAAAAACTCCACCCGCATAGTTCCATAATCAGCAGTTGGGTAGGTGTCATCGATAATATGTTTAGGGACATCAATCGTAATCCCCCCAAAGGAATCAATTAAACGCGCAAATCCCGCAAAATTCAATTGGATGACATAGTCAACCCGATAATAAAAATCTCGAATCCCTACAAATTCCTCGACCGTTTCGGCAGCCAGAGCCATACCGGCTTCTTGTTGACTGACATTGTCGGCATAGAGTTCTTGGGGATGCAAATACCCATAGGCATAGGCTGCGTTGATTTTGCTTTGACCACGCCCGCGCATCATGACCCGTGTATCTCGGGGAATAGACAACAGACTAATTCCTCCGGTACGTGGTTGCACACGGAGCAACATCAACGTATCACTACGCACTGATGTACCGTTGCCGTCTTTGCGGTCATCAACCCCTATAATTAATGCCGTAAATCCATTAAATAGCACCGGCGTAGGTCGGTCAACACGCAAATCCTTGGCGCCAATGGCATCGGCAATTACCCCGATTTGAAAACACAATACCAACACGGGGATGAGGAGTAGTACGCCAAGCCAAACCCATCGATAATTACGTGGGCGCGTTCCTTTGGGGAGTTTTAGACGA
>CAISXI010000395.1 GCA_903889425.1 uncultured Roseiflexaceae bacterium
GGAGAGACGCAGCATACTGCGTCTCTCCGTTTACGTCGTTTCATGGTTTACCCACATATCGTGAAACATTTCGCAATCAATATGGTATGCTATAAAAAGGGTAAAAAAGTGAACAGGAATCGTTATGAGTATGATTGTCGAATTGCGAAATGTCGAAAAATGGTACGATGAAGGCACCACCCGCCGTCAAGTGCTCCATGGCGTTGATATGCACATTCAGTCCGGTGAACGGGTGGCCTTGGTGGGCAAAAGTGGCTCAGGCAAAAGCTCATTACTCAACATAATCAGTGGTATCGATTACGCCAATGCCGGCGATGTCATCATCGGTGGCAGCGATATCAATCAGCTGAGCGAAGCAGCGCGTACGCAGTTTCGCCGCAAACACGTGGGCTTCGTCTTTCAGTTTTTTAATTTGGTGCCGACATTGACGGTGCTCGAAAACGTCTTGTTGCCCCTCGAACTCAACGGAATTATGGGCACTACCGCCCATACCCGTGCCATGCAAATGCTCGACCAAGTGGGCTTAGCCGACCGGGCGAGCACTGCCCCCGACCGCTTGTCGGGTGGTGAACAACAACGAGTGGCGGTGGCACGAGCCCTCGTACACGATCCATTGTTGGTGCTGGCTGATGAGCCGACAGGCAACCTCGATAGTGACACCGGCGAACAGATTTTGCAGTTGCTGACGCACCTCACCGGTGCCGCCGGCCGGGCCTTGCTGATGGTGACCCATAGCCGTGAAGTAGCGGCCAGCGCCGACCGGGTGGTCCGCATCCAAGCGGGGCATTTGGTTGATGATGCCACGGGTGTGCAATTATGATGCGCGTATTGTGGTTGAGTACCTTGCGCTGGCCGTTGCGCCGTCCATGGCAAGCGTTGTTGGCGATTGTGGGGGTGGCGATGGGCGTGGCGGTGGTGATTGCCATCGACATCGCCAACGAAAGCGCCCGCCGGGCTTTTTTGCTGTCGACGGCCACTGTAACAGGCCGTGCCACCGATCAGCTGACGGGTGGTCCTAACGGCATCCCCGAAGACGTATTTCGGCGCATTCGTGTCGATGTGGGCCTGCGTGAAAGTGCGCCGGTGGTGGAAGGCTATGCCACCAGTGTCACGACCCCCACCCACACCCTGCAAATCCTTGGGATTGACCCGTTGAGCGAAGCGCCCTTCCGTCCCGAACTAACCCCCGGCAATGGACTGGGTGGCGGCGTGGCGCAACTGTTGACCCAACCTGATGCGGTGCTGATGAGCCGGGGGACGGCGACGGTGCTGGGTGCTACCCTCGGGCAACCGGTGTATGTCACGATTGCGGGTGCTCGCCAATCCATGGTGCTGGTGGGTTTGCTCGAAACCAACGATGCCGCCACCCAACGGGCCCTCGATGATTTGCTGATTACCGATATTAGTGTGGCGCAACGCTGGCTGGGTAAAGTAGGGCAACTCGATCGCATCGACCTAATTATCCCCACTGATGCTCGTGGGGTGGCGTTGCGTACGCAGCTGGCCACCATCCTCCCTCCTGGTGTGCGCATGACTACCCCCACCCAGCGCGCCCAGAGCACCACCGAGATGACGGCCTCGTTTGAGATTAATCTCAATGCCCTAAGTCTGTTGGCGCTGGTGGTAGGGATGTTTTTGATCTACAACACCATGACCTTTGCAGTGGTACAACGCCGGCCGTTGCTAGGGACGTTGCGCTGTTTAGGTGTGTCACAAGGCGAAATCGCCCGCTTGATGCTCGTCGAGGGCAGCGTCATCGCCGTGCTGGGGACGGCATTGGGGATTGGGTTGGGCATCGGTCTGGCGCAACTATTGTTGGGCTTGGTGGCGCGTACCATCAACGATATTTATTTTGTGGTGACGGTCAACACCATCACCTTGACCTTTTGGCCATTGTTCAAGGGGGTAGTGCTGGGGGTGCTGGCGTCGTTGGTGGCACTGGCCATCCCTACCTGGGAAGCAGCTCGTACGCCCCCGCGCACCGTGTTGCGCCGCTCGTCGTACGAAGAGCAAACCCGCCGACTGGTGCCTATTTTGGGCTGGTTGGGGCTGGCGTCGATGCTCTTTGGCGGGGTGGTAATGTGGCAAATCCCGTTCATCTTGGCAAGCTATGTCGGCTTGTTGGCGTTGACACTGGGGGCGGCCATGGTCACGCCCGTCGCCACCGTGGCCGTGATGGCCGCGATTCGCCCCTTGGCAGTGCGCCTGTTTGGTTTGATTGCGGGTATGGCGGTGCGTGACGTGGTCACATCGCTTAGTCGCACCGCCGTGGCGGTAGCCGCCTTGATGATTGCAGTGGCGGTGACGATTGCGGTGGGACTGATGGTGGCGAGCTTCCGGCTGACGGTGGTCGATTGGTTGACGACTACCATTCGGGCTGACGTGTTTGTGTCGGCGCCAGCGATTACTGCCAACCGCCTCGATACGCCGTTGCCAGCGGGGGTGTACGACAAGGTCTCTGCCCTGCCCGGTATCGACCGCGTGCGCCGCTACCGCAGTACCATGCTCCCCACCGACACCACGCCGGTGTTGCAGATTGCCTTGGATGTGACCGAGGCCGACCATGCAGCCTTTTTGTGGGCCGAAGGCGACCCCGCCCAGATTTGGCCGGCCTTTAATCGAGATGCCATTATCATCTCGGAGCCGTTGGCGTTGCGTCACCGCTTGCACGTGGGTGATACGTTTATGATGCGTACCGACCGTGGTGATGTGGCGATGCCGATTGTGGGGGTGTTTTATGATTATGGCACCGAGTTGGGCGTGGTGATGCAACCCATCGAGCGCTACCAGCAGTTTTTTGATGATCCGCATCTCTCGTCACTCGGCGTCTATTTGCCCGCAGATGCCGACAGTGAAGCGATGGTAGCCACTATCCGTGATCAATTCCCCACTACGGCCTTGATGGTGCGCTCCAACCGTACCTTGCGCGAATCGTCGGTGGCCATCCTCGATCGCACCTTTGCCATTACCAACGTGTTGCAATTGCTGGCGACGATTGTGGCCTTTGTGGGGATTTTTGCAGCCCTGACTGCCATGCAACTCGAGCGAGTGCGTGAATTTGGCATGTTGCGGGCCATCGGGCTCGACCCGCGTCAACTGTGGCAGTTGGTGTTGAGCGAAACAGGCTTGATGGGGCTGGTCGCCGGCCTGGTGGCCTTGCCGGTGGGTACGGCCATGGCGTGGGCGCTGATTTTTGTGATTAACCGGATTTCGTTTGGCTGGACGTTGCAATTTGCCTTTGAGCCGCACATCTATCTCAACGCCTTGGTCACCGCGATTGTGGCGGCCTTGCTGGCAGGGATTGTGCCGGCCTGGCGGATTGCGCGGGTCGCGCCGGCGCTGGCATTACGTGAAGAATAACAAGGATACGCCGATGAAATCCTTTTGGATATGGCTGAGTTGTGTCTGGCTGTGTGTGGCCTGTGGTGCCCAACCGGCAGCCCCCCTGCAAACCCAATTGACACTTGCCGAAAGCCTCAATCGTACCGACATGACGGGTTTTTTGCGGGCCGACAAACCGCGTCAATTTAGCTTCCCCGCTGACCATGGCCCCCACGACGGCTATGCCGTAGAATGGTGGTACTATACCGGCAATCTGCGTGATGCCAGTGGCCGCGAGTTTGGCTATCAGTTTACGATTTTTCGCTCGGCATTCCGTCCGCCCACGGCGAATGCCAGCACCGCGCCGCAGTCGGCGTGGGCTGGGGCGACGGCATATATGGCGCATTTGGCCGTCACTGATGTCGCCGGTCAGCAGTTTTTTGCCTACGAACGCTTTAACCGAGATGCACTAGGTATCGCTGGTGCCCAAGCCGCCCCATTCAAGGTCTGGCTCGATGATTGGCACGTCGCGAGTAACACCCCCGATGTGGCGCAAATGCAGTTGCGGGCTGCCCACGGGGCGGTGGCGCTTGATTTGCAGTTGGACAATCGTATGCCGCCGGTGTTGCAAGGCAACGCTGGCCTGAGCCAAAAATCAGCGGGAGTGGGCAATGCGTCGTATTATTACTCGGTACCACGCATGGCGACTACCGGCACGCTGACTATCGCCGGTCAGGTGTATCAGGTGACGGGGACGAGCTGGATGGATCGTGAGTGGAGTACGAGTGCCTTGGCCGCCGATCAAGTGGGTTGGGATTGGTTTGCCGTGCATTTGGACGACGGCAGCGATGTGATGCTCTACCACTTGCGCCGCCGCGATGGCAGTATCGACCCGTATAGTGGTGGCTCGTGGCGCGATGCC
>CAISXI010000396.1 GCA_903889425.1 uncultured Roseiflexaceae bacterium
CCACCGTGGCCCAGATTACTTGGGATGGGGTGGTGGGAGCGTTGTTGGGGTAATCGCGTAATTGGGTTACTTGCCCAGCATGCTCAGCAAAGCTGAATCAGTGCTCTGGAGCGGCAAGTCGATGCGGCGGTGCGAGCGGGATGACTCGTAGGTGGCAAAAATCAACTCGGTGGCGCGCATGGCATTGTAGACCGACAATTCGGGGCGGCGGCCAGCTAACAAGGCATCGACCAGATCAATGACGCCCCGTTTGACGTTTTCGTCGCCGTGCAACCCTTCGGTATCGGGGATGATGACCCAATCAGCGTCGCCTTTACCTTTGACGCGCAGGTTGGTATTGTTGTCGACACCCACATCGATAATGCCGTCGGTGCCGATCATGCGCAAACCAAAGCGTGGTCCAGCCTGATGACCGGTGCTCATCAACAACGTGACGCCGTTTTTGAAGCGGGTCATGCTGACGCCGTGGCGCTCAATGGCCACACCAAACACCGTTTGGGGGTCGCGCAAATCGATTTGACCCAGTACCCATTCGGCGTCGGTTTCGTCGTTGAAGTAGCAGGCCATGTCGTACCAGTGCGTACCCCAGTCATACATGTTGTCACAAAAGGCTTCGATGCGCTCGAGTTTGCCAATCCGCCCCGAGTCGAGCAAGGCTTTGCCGGCCCGGAATGGCGTGCCAAAGCGCCGTTGGTGATTGAAGGTGAGTTGGACGCCGTTGGCTTCGGCGGCTGCCAGCATCGCTTTACATTCACCCCAAGTGGGCGCCATCGGTTTTTCGCAGTGGATGGCACGGACTTTGGCGTTGGCAACATCGATGACCATTTGGGCATGCATATGCGGCCAGGTCGAGATACTGACGATATCCAAGTTCTCTTTGGCGAGCATTTCGTGGTAACTGGTATAGATGGCATCGCCGCCATGGATTTGCCGGAAGGATTCGGCGTTTTCGGGGACCAAATCGGCCAAGGCGACGATTTGGGCTTTGCCGGTGGCTCGATAGCCAAAGGCATGCTGGTGCGACATCCCAAACCCGGTGGCGCCTTCGCTCTTCCAGGGGCGGCCACAACCAATAATTCCTACACGCAACATATCAACCTCCTTGTTGAATACTGAATTACATGCCCAGTGATTGTAAATACTTGCGGCTTTGGACGGCACTTTCGAGGGGGGTAGCCAATTGGGTGACGTCGGTTTCGACAATCAACCAGCCATCAAAGTTGGCGGCTTTGAGCAACCCAAAAATCGTGGGGAAGTCGACCATCCCTTGGCCGAGTTCCGTCCAGACGCCGATTTTTTCGGCACCACGGTAGTCGAGTTGTTCGGCACGAGCCTGGTTGGCGGCCGCCGCATTGACATCTTTGAGGTGCATTGTCACGATGCGGCTGGCATAGGTTTTTACCATATCGGTCACATCGCCACCAGCCCAGGCCATATGCCCGGTATCGGGGCCGAGGGCCAGCACGGCGGGGTCGGTTTGTTGCATCAAACGATCAAGCTCGGCGCGGGTTTCGATGACGCTACCGACGTGATTATGGAAGGCGGCAGTGACGCCGTAGCGCTTCATAATCGTGCCCACATCACTAATCGCCCGCACAAACTGGCGCCATTCGGCGTCGCTCATGCCGTCGGCTTCGGTGACGTGACCGGCAGCCTGCATGCGCGAACGACCGTTGCGGATGGGTTGGCCTTCGACGTTGGCCGCCACATAACAAGCATTGCAGCCGATGTCACGGGCAAATTCGGCCGAAGACTGGGCTTGGGCCATGATGGCATCATATTTGGTGACATCCCAAAAATCAGCTCCAAAATAGCCGGGAGCCGCTTGGAGCCCATAGCGTTGCCACAAAGCGGCCCGCTCTGCCA
>CAISXI010000397.1 GCA_903889425.1 uncultured Roseiflexaceae bacterium
TGGTGAGTATTATGATTGGGTTGAATGATTTTGGCACTGCGTATGGTGAGCCGATTAGCCGGTTTTATTACCGTACCGTCAAAAAAATCCCTGTGGCTATTGATATTCCCGCTTTTGATGCATTTTATACGGGGATTATTCAACGACTGCAACACGCGGGGATCCCTGTGGTGTTGTTTACCCAAACTACGATTGACGAAATTCCCGATACCCCAGGCCAGGCCTTGCTCGACGGCTATGTGCACGTGGTACAGCGACTCGCCACCAAATTCCATCTCCCCGTGGTTGATGTGCGGGCAGCCTTTGTGGCTACGATGCGTAACGACCCCCGTAATGGTCCCAAATATCATCTGCTCCAGGTGGCCCGTGATGAATGGAATATCCAACGGGGCGCGACGACGTATGCTCAGATTGCCCATGACCGTGGCTTCCACTTGGTGGTCGATGGCGTGCATTTGAGCGAAGCAGGCGCCCGCCTCGTGGCCCAGACCGTATTACCGACCCTCAAACAATTACTCAATGTCGATGGGTAGCGGAGGAAGTTTTATTATGCAGCAACAACCCATGGCATTTGCCCAAGCCACTGCCACCATCCCCGATGTATTGACCACACGTGGTGATATGCAGGTGGCGGTGGTGACGATTGTCTATGATTCACGTCATGTCACGCCAGGGGCGATTTTTGTGGCCTACCGCGGCTTCCACATCGATGGCCATGCTCATATCGCCGATGCCATTGTTCGTGGTGCCGTGGCCATCATCTACGAAGACCCGGCATATGACGACCAAATCAGCGTTGCCGCGCTACGGGTGACCAATGCCCGCCCCGCCTTGGGGCATGTGGCTGCCGCCCTGGCCCGCTACCCCGGTCAACAATTACGTGTAGTGGGGATTACCGGCACCGATGGTAAAACCACCACTACCTATCTCACCGCCAAAGCCCTTGATGTGGCCGGGCGGCGTTCGGGGTTGGTGGGCACCGCTGATTTCAAAGTTGCCGACAAACTGTGGGCCAACTCCACCCGTCAAAGTACCCCCGAAGCCCCCGAAATCCAGGCTATGCTCCAACAAATGGTCGCCGCTGGCTGTAGTCACGCCATCCTCGAATCAACCTCACATGCCTTGTCTGCCCGTTGGCAACGCTTGGCTGGCAGTGGCTTTGATGTGGCGGTGCTTACCAATGTCACTAGCGAGCACCTCGACTTCCATGGCAGTATCGCCCAATACCGAGCCGACAAAATGCGCTTGTTCGAGATGTTGGCCGATGACAGCGATGCCCCTCTCAAGCAATCCAAAACCGCTATCGTGAATGTCGACGACCCCCACCACAAATTATTCCTTGCCGCCGCACCCTTACGGGCCACGCGCCTGACCTATGGCGTGCATGCCCCGGCAGATGTGCGGGCGCGCAATGTGGTGAGCAGTGCCGCAGGGTTATTTTTTGATCTCGAATCACACTGGGGCAATCGAGCCGTCCACCTCAAATTAACCGGCGATTTCAATGTCTGGAATGCCTTGGCTGCCCTGACCGTCGCCCTCACCGAA
>CAISXI010000398.1 GCA_903889425.1 uncultured Roseiflexaceae bacterium
CGACTATAGCGAGCTCTATCTGGCCCGCAAAGCCACCGCCAATGGCAAGCCGATTCTGGGGATTTGTCGCGGCTTGCAAGTGCTCAATGTGGCGTTGGGCGGCACGCTCATCCAAGACCTGCCCGACGAAGTGGGTGGACCATTAGCACACAACGAATCAGCCCTCAAAGAAGACTGGCTCCACATGGCGCATCCGTTGACGCTCAGTCCCGATTCGAGTTTGGCCGCCATGTTGGGCACCACCACCATTGCCGTCAATTCGCTCCATCACCAAGCCCTCGGCGAAGTAGGTCAAGGATTGCGGGCAGTGGCCTGGTCCGAAGATGGCGTAATTGAGGCGGTCGAGGGCACAGGTCCCAATTTCATTGTGGCAGTCCAATGCCACCCCGAGACCCTGCGAGGCGCAGCCGACCCACGCTGGCAACAAATGTTTAACCGCTTTGTGCAGCGTTGTGTGCACTTTGCCACGGCCTAATCCGCACCTCCGATCTACCCATCATGTCGGCGGAGGGGACGGCAGCTGAACCATATTTGGGGAACGTATTCACCGGCGCCGCGTTATTTTTTTCATCATAAAAAGGAACACACAATCATGACTAAACGACCTGTAATCGGCATTCCATGCCGCCAAGCACTCAACGAATGGGGTGGGTTTGCGTTGGGGAATTCACCAACGTATTTGGAAGCAATTGAGAAGGCCGGTGGCTTACCGCTCCTGTTGCCGTTGTCCGATGAAACTGGCGTCCTCGACGGCTTGTATGAAATAATCGACGGATTGTTGTTGGCTGGTGGCGTTGACATTCACCCTGATGCGTACAACCACCCACCCCACGAAAAACTAGGGAGCAACAATTTGCTCCAAGATAGCAGTGAACTCTATCTGACGCGCCGGGCCATTGCCGATGGCAAACCGATCCTTGGGATTTGTCGGGGTCACCAAATGCTGAACGTGGCAGCGGGTGGCACGCTCTATCAAGATATTCCTTCTGAAATCGAGAATTCATTGAGCCATACCTACTCGTCCGATGTTGACGATGGCACGGTGTTGGCCCACGACATCCAAATCGACGAAGATAGTTGGTTGGCCGAGACGCTGGGACAGACCATCATCAAAACCAACAGCATGCACCATCAATCGGTGCGTGACATAGCCCCCAACATGCGCATCGTCGGCAAAAGTAGCGACGGCGTGGTCGAGGTAATCGAATCGACCAACGAGCACTTTGCGGTAGGGATTCAGTCGCACCCCGAAGAATTGTGGAACACGACTGAACCACGATGGGCCCGTTTGTTTACCACCTACGTCCAAGAAGTAGCCAAAACCGTCAAATAAATAGCCAAAACACCCCCGTCACGTGGATGCGTGGCGGGGGTGTTTGCGTTATGGGGATAGGTTATTTGGCCAATTCGGTCAATAGCGGGGTGAGTTCTTCGGCAGTCAGGCCCCCTTCAAAGCGGGCAGTGATGACTCCTTGAGCATCGATGAGAAACAGCCATGGTTCGGATTGGATCCCCCAGGCGAAATAGGCGTCAGAGACGCCGGTTTTGCGCTCGGTGTTGGTCAAATTGCGGCCGTCGGTCATGGCTGCTTGGAAGACGGCGTTTTGTTGGCTAAACGAATCACCAAAGGGGAAGCGATAAATCTCGCTATGAATGAAGGTGATTTTGTCGCCAAAGGTGCGTTGGAGTGCGCTAAATACCTTGAGGCTAGGACCACAGACGGCGGTACGACAAAACCCGGGGGTAGCAAAGAGCACGGCGATGGGTTTGGCTTGGATGAGGGCGGCACTCAGGCTGACTTGGTAGAGGCTCAGATCGGGGTCGGTCATCGAGACCAGCTGGCTGACATCGGGGGTATCGCTGACGGTCAGGGTGTCGGCAGATATGGCCTTGTCGCCTACTTTGGGGGCAATGGCACGCTCGCTGACAGGGAGTTGTAGTTTGGAAATGCTGGGGGCAGTCATGCCCGCGAGTTGCACGCTGATTTCGACGCCCCAGTTGCCGGCGCTCGGGAAGCTAAAGTTGGCGACATAGACGGCGGCAGGCAGACCTTTGCCGTAGTAGGTGGCGGTGGCGTCACCCACGGCGGTCTTGCTGTCGACATCGAGATTGAAAAAACGGAGGGTGATGACGGCTTGGGGATCGTTGACGGGTGAGCCGGCTTTGATGAGGCCGATGGGGAGGCGATTGGGGCCAACCACCGTCTCGGTAAAGGCAAAGACGGGGGTAATAGTGGTGTCGCTCGCCGGCGCAGTGCTACCACAGGCGCTAAGGGTGAAGAGGCAGAGCAGACAAAAGGTGATGAGTTGTTTCATGGTTGTCCAATAGTGATAAAAATGACCATTGCGGTAATTATACTGCAATCACCCGTGCGTGGCATGGTGGTAACGGGGAAAGGTGAGTGATTACGTACAACGATAACGACACCGCACATTTGGTTGTTCGTGGTATAATTCGAGACAGTAAGCAATCAGCCATTGATTGTACACAAGGAGAATGCGCCATGGAGATTACGCACAAGCGCATGAATCGCGCCGATTTGCTGAGTATTAGCGGGCGGCTCGATGCAATGCACGCACCAGAGCTCAAACAAAAAATCGAAGAACTGTTTGCAGAGGGACGTTACCGTATCGTCCTTGATTTGAGTGCACTCGAATATGTCGCCAGCCCCGGCTTGCGGGTATTGATTGAGGCACGCAAAAAGGCTCGTGACTGGAAGTTGACCGACCTCGAAGGGGGCGATATCCGCCTAGCCGGGTTACCCGACCGCATCCGTGAAGTCTTTGACTTGACCGGATTCACGTCGTTGTTCGAGATTTTCCCCAATGCCACCGAGGCCGTAGGATCGTTTTAGTACGAGGGTCAGAGGATTATGCCGAGCGCTTCATTGACGGTTCCCGCCCAACTTGATTCACTCGCCGTGATTAGTGAATTTGTCAATTCTGCCACCCATCGTGCCCAAATGAGTGAACGTGAAGCGTGGCAGGTGCAATTAGCTGTCGATGAAGCCGCCACCAACATTATTCAGCATGCCTATGCCGAGGTAGACACGGGAGTGATTCAACTCAAGTGGCTCATCGAGGCCGGCGAGTTGCAAATCACGTTGGTGGACAACGGACGTCCGTTTGACCCCACCCAAGTCCCGGCACCCGACATCCACTCGCCATTCGAAGATCGCCAAGCCGGTGGTTTGGGGATTTATCTGATGCACAAATTGATGGACACGGTGGCGTTTGATTTCGATGACGCCGCAAACACGTTGGTGTTGCGCAAGCGTTTTGCTGAACCCAATGCCGTCGCCGTACAACGATTTGCCCTCGACGGGCGGCTCGATGCCCGCAGTACGGCCACTGCGCTGGCACCGGTCAATGCAGCTCTCGCTGCCGGGGCCCGCACCATCCTCATCGACTTGCAACAGGTGACGTTTTTGAGTAGTAGTGGTTTGCGGGCGTTGTTGTTGGTACGCCGCGAAATCAACGAACGGCACGGGGCGCTAGCGTTGTGTGGGTTACAACCGCAAGTCGAAGAAGTTTTTGCCATGACGGGTTTTTCCCAAGTATTTGAAATTTTCCGCACTGCCGGTGACGCCTTGGCAAGCATCGAGTCACGCGATAGTGCGTAATTCCCCCCCGTATTTTTAAATGGCATTTGTACAAACGGTTAGGCGAGGCTGATAATGAAGCGTGAGCACTGGCTCATCGTTTACAGCATCGGTGTCGGCTTGGTAGGGTGGGTC
>CAISXI010000399.1 GCA_903889425.1 uncultured Roseiflexaceae bacterium
CGGTGGTACGGGCTCCAATTGCGGCCAGGACGACCAAATCAGACGTATATTGGGCGCTGATAGGGTCGAGCATTTCGGTAGCAGTAGGGAGCCCCATGGCGGTAATATCGCACAAGAGTTTACGGGCGATTTCGAGCCCGGCACCCATATCAAACGAACCATCGAGATGGGGGTCGTTGATGAGCCCACGCCAGCCGACGGTGGTACGCGGTTTTTCGAGATAGACCCGCATCACGATGAGCATGCGGTCGCGCATGCGCGCAGCCACTTCGGCTAACTTTTGGGCATAATCATGGGCGGCGGCAATATCGTGAATGGAACAAGGTCCAATTACCACGAGTAAACGCGGATCTTCACCATTAATAATCCGCCGAATCGTCTGCCGTGATTCATAGACGGTCGTCATCATATTGGGCGAAAGCGGATACTGTTGTTTGAGCGCACGTGGCGACGGCATATATCCCATTTCGCGGACCCGGACATCATCAACTAAACTCACAACCACACCTCGTCACTATCCTGATTTACGCTGCTTCTATTTCGGGGAGTGGTGCGGGGATGCGAATCCAGTAGGCGAGCACAACTGACGCCAAAATACACACCCCACCCACCCCAAAAATAACCATTTCGCTGACCTGTGCGACGATAAGGATCGGCGTCAGCAACGGGATTACAATCCCGCGCACCCCAGATACCACATGCACCACCGAAAAATAGATTTCGAGGCGTTTGCGGTCGGCGAGGGCCATTGCCGTCGTCGTAAAGCCTAAATCGAAGCCCCCAAAAAGCAATCCTTGGCCGATAAATGCCGGCACAAGCCACCAAATCGACGTGGCAAACATGAAGCCAAACGGCATGAGTGCGCCACACAACATACTAATTACCAGCACCCAAATTGGACCACGACGATCGATCATCCCGCCCCAAAAGAAATAGCCAAGTAACCAGGTAATCGATTGGATGAGCCCCAAATAGCCTACCTCGGTATACGTGAGTGCCAAGCGGTTGACTTGTACGATGGCATACAGGGGTGCACCAATCAACGTGCCACAACCAAACAATGTATTAAGAAACAAAAACATCATGAATGAGCGGTTCTTGGCGATTTCACGGAGCATCGTCATAAATGGCGGACGTGCGACTCCTGGAGCAGCCAGCACGGGTGAATCATCCGTCTTTAGGCGTTGGAACATCGCAGAGGCAGCCAGCCCCACTACCCCAAAACAGGGTAATAAAATCGTATAGCTATAGTTGTCGAGCAACCACCCAGCCACCGGTGTCATGCACAAAATAGTAAACGTCATCCCAATCCGGATAAACCCCATGATGCGGCCCCGGACATCGTTGGGATACATGCGCTCGAGCAATCGTACATAGCCGGGGGATGGCATCACTTCGCATATCCAAAAAATCCCAAGGAGTACCATAAACAGCGGCACATTGCCTGCCACAAGAGGCACCAGCAAAAACATACTGCGGCCAATTGCCCAAATACCGTTGGCGATTTTGATGATACGGTAACGTTGAAACAGTGCAGCACTAATAGGAGTGAAAATTAAGCCAAGCGACTGAAAGACCACATAGATGGCCAATTCACTTTCGGTCGCACCCATTTTGCGCAGTACCACCGGCATAAAGCCCACGGTAACCGCCCAAAATACCCCATATATCATCGAGGCGAAGGTTTCAGTCCACACATTATGGCGAACATCACTACGCATCGGGCCGAGCATCATCCGCTCGACCCGATGCATCATTGCATGAATAATTGACGGAGAAGCGATAGGCATTACTATGCGCGCACCGATTTCATAGCAGCACCGAGGCGCCGAATTCCTTCGGTGATGTTATCGACACTTTGGTAGCTGAATGCCAACCGGATTTCGTGGGTTCCTTGACCGTTGGCATAGCAACCCATCCCGGGCAAACAACTCACGCCATGGGTTCGCCCAGCAGCGATGACTTTGGGGGCCGGCAAGTCTGCAGGCAGGTAACAATAGATGAAAAAACCACCCGTTGGTACGACGTAGCGCACATCAGCGGGGAAGTGTTCAGTAATGGCGGCAACCATCACGTCGCGTTTGTGGCGATAGTTGGTGTTGAGGTCACTGATATGGGCTTCGAGTTTGCCGTCTGAGGCAAAGCGCTCGACCAAGCGGGTCAAGAACGGACCACTCGACCCTTCGACTTTGAACTTGAGCAGACGCTTGATGATTGCCTCTGGCCCACACGTCCAGGCCATACGCACGCCAGGGGCAAGAATTTTGGAGAAGGTGCCGACGTTGATTACCCAGCCCTGGGTGTCGAGCGCAATCAATGGTGGCAATGCGTCACCTTCGAATCGCAAATCACCGTAGGCATCGTCTTCGACAATCAAGACGCCATATTGGGCTGCCAAGGCCACCAAGCGCTTGCGATTGGCGAGGGGCATGAGCGTGCCGGTGGGGTTTTGGAAGGTAGGCGTGGTGTAGATGAATTTGGGGTGGATGCCACGGCTCTTGAGGTCGGCTAGCATGGCTTCGAGGGCATCGATGTCCATGCCATCTTCAAGGACGGTGACGGTTTCGATTTTGGCGCCGGCTTCTTGGAATGAGCGCACTGCGCCCATGAAACAAGGACCTTCGACAATCACGGTATCGCCTGGATCAACCAAAATTTGCGGCAAAAGTGCCAAAATCTGGCTTGAACCATAGGAAATCAATACATTTTTAGGATTGGCTTGCGCCACGCCACGGGCCTGCATGCGGGCTACGACCAGCTTTACGAGGCCGGGGTAGGTGGGTCCGTAGTTGAGGGCACCGTTGACGTCTTCGGCTAGAATCTCGGCGGTAGCTTCGACTAATTCCTTGACCGGGAAGTGTTCTGGATCAGCAAAACCGTAGGCCAAACTAATCGTCCCATCGGGTTCGGGGGCCCACTCAGCGCCGCCACCTGCGAGTTTGGCGCGGGTGGAAAACAAGGCATCAAGCGTTAATTGGCCTGCGTCATTGCTCATGATACATTTCCTATTCTGTGCGGGAGAAATCCGCATGTATTGTAACAGAAATAAATTCCCTTTAGTGTCAACATCCTATGCCTGGCGAAGTTGATGCATGGTCGCACCGAGCCGCCGAATCCCTTCAACTACTTTTTCAAGAGATTGAAAACTAAACGCTAGCCGGATTTCGTGTGTCCCTTGCCCATCGGCATAACACGTCGTGCCTGGCAAAAAAGACACCCCATTGGCAATGGCGGCCGGCAACAAACGACTTACGGGTAAATCAGCAGGCAGATAGGCGTAAACAAAAAATCCCCCTTGTGGGCGGTTATAGCGCACATCGCTTGGGAAGGCCTCAGCGATGGTCTCAAGCATGACCTGACATTTTTTTGCGTAATTAGCATTAAGCACGGCGATGTGTTGGTCGAGCCAGCCATCAGCCGATACTTGGGCAACGAGGCGCGTCATAAAGGGACCGTTACTGCCTTCAGTTTTGAAGCGGTTGATGCGCTTGATGACTTCGGACGGACCACAAGCCCAGGCCATCCGTACCCCTGGAGCCAAGATTTTGGAAAAGGTGCCCACGTACAAAACCCATTTGGGATCGAGGGCAATCAACTTTGGTGGGATCGGATTTTCGAAATGCAAATCACCATAGGCATCGTCTTCGACAATCAAGACGCCATATTGCGCCGCCAATGCCACGAGGCGCTGGCGATTAGCGAGGGGCATCAACGAACCGGTGGGGTTTTGGAAGGTGGGAATGGTATAGATGAATTTGGCGCGGATGCCTTGGGCTGCTAGGCGTACGAGGGTGGCTTCCAAGATATCGAGATCCATGCCGTCGTCACGTACGGGGACTGTTTCGATGGTCAAGCCACAATTAAAAAAGGTCTCGACAGCACCGAGGAAGCTCGGACCTTCGACGATTATTACATCACCGGCATCACACATGATTTGGGGGAGCAGTGACAAAATCTGACTTGAGCCATTGGCCAGCATGATTTCGTTGTGGGCCAGGGGTATATTGATGCGTGCCATGCGCTCTTGGACTAAGGCAACCAAACCGGCATAGGCTGGCGCATAGTTTAAGCTGATATCGAGGTTGCCCGTCAGCATGCTATCCACCGCGGTTATAAGGGCATCGACGGGGAAGAGGGCGGGGTCGGCATCACCATAGGCTAAACTAATTGTGTCATCCACTTCGTCGGGCAAATCTAAATGCATCGGGGTGATGGATTCATCGTGTTGCACTATTTTTGAAAAAAGGTACTGTGAATCAACGTTTGCAGACGAGGTAATCATAAAACTCCTTAATGATGAATTCGAACCATTCTATTATACCGGTATGCCGAATGTGTTGTTTATTCTCATTCATCAAGCGTGGTGAGCCACGCTTGAATTGCCGTGATTTGCCCATTGCGAAATTGACGCACCTGTTGGGCGTAACGACTAAGCGTTGCGTCGAGCGGTTCATACCAAAGATGTGCTTGTAATTGTTGGGCGTGAATAAGTTTTTGATGGAGATGCGGTGGTAATTGCGCGAGAAAATAGAGTTTGGCCAAAAACTCCATGCGCATATCGCGGGGGTGTGGAACGGCGGTAACACACCACTCCATAAAGGCGGTTTCTCCCGTCGCAGTCACGTTGAGCACGCGTTTGCCACGAGCAGTAATATCTTCTTCGCCGGCATCAAGCAAGCCTTCGCCAGCAAGCCGAGTAAGCATGGCATACAATGCACTTTGCTTGACCCGCCACACGCTACCGAGTGGCGAATGCATCAGCGTATGATGCAGGGCATAGGCATGCATGGGTGTTTGTAACAAAAACCCGAGCAGTGCATGTTCATATGTAAGCGGCTCTTTTTGACGTGGACTCATAATACCACTTATGATACACAAAACCGCGGATTATGGCGACAAGGAAATCTATGCAATCATTTGATGAAAAAACACACTACGAAACCGGGAAACGACGGTCGTGGATTATGGCCATCGTCTTTATCAGTATTGCCCTCGCTATTGGTTTCTTTGGCAATATCTATGCGAGTCGCCAAAAAAACGCCGAAGCGACGAGCGCTAATAGTTCACGGATCGAATACCAAGTCACTGGGACTTCTACCAACGTCAACGTGAGCTATCTCAACGACATGGCCTTTACCGCGACCCGTAGTGGTCCACCACCGTGGAAATTTGGCTTTCGGGCAACAGAGGGTCGAAACTTACTCATCAAAGTCGACAACCTCGGCGAGGGCACCATTGGATGTGTGATTGTCGCGAGTGGGAAACCAATTAGTACGCAGTTTGAAAGTGACACCCCCAGTATCACCTGCATGGCAGTAGTACCCCAAGAATAGAGGAATATCGTGCAGGTGCGTCGTTTTCGGTATGTCTTTATGGCCTTTGCCCTCGGCTACATGGTCGCATCATTTTTACGGTCGGCCAATGCGGTGATTTCGCCTGATTTGATGCAGGAAATGTCATTGAATGCCGATCAACTGGGCATGATGACCAGTTTGTATTACATTTCGTTCTCGTTGATGCAACTCCCGCTCGGCGCAGCCCTTGACCGCTACGGGGCACGCGTAATCATCCCGTTGCTGATGATCCCAACGATGATCGGGTGTGTCTTATTCGCCACCGCTACCAGTTTTTGGCCACTCGTCATCGGGCGTACGTTGATTGGACTGGGGACTGCCGGCGGCTTGATGGGTGCCGTCAAAACTTTTGGGCATTGGGTGCACAGCAATCGCTTGGCCACGCTGACCAGCTTGATGGTGGCGATTGGCGCCTGTGGGGGTTTGTTGTCGACATCACCCATGGCCTACTTGGCGCATGCCTATGGCTGGCGGGCGGTGTTTTTGTATAGCATGCCGGTGATATTGTTGATTGCGCTCATCATTCGTACCTTTGCCCATGATGCCCCTCCCGGCACGACAGTGGTGCATTCGAGTGGCAACCCGTTTGCAGGCTATCGCAAAATCTATGCATTTCGTGATTTTTGGCATATGGCACCACTCTATTTTTCGATGCTCGGTACCATGCTCGCCGTCCAAACGTTGTGGGCTGGGCCGTTTTTGTATGACATTGCCAAGTACAGTAGCGCCCAAACAGGGTTTTTGCTGCTGGTATTGGGGATTGGCGCGGTCGTCGGCTATGCGGTCAGTGGCTATTTGGCTGATCGCTTTGGGGTAACCACAGTGATTGTGTTATCGCAAAGCATTATGTTAATTTCGCTTTGTTATTTCGTTTTTATTCCCACCTGGACGGCGCCGTGGCTCTTGACCACCGTCTACGCGGTATTTGGCTTTGGTGCATCGTTCAATGTCATCATGCTCCCCCAGGCGCGGCGCATGTTTGATCATGCCTTGAGTGGGCGGGTAGCCACCGCGCTCAACGTGTTTGGGTTTGTGGGGGCATGGGTGCTACAATGGGTTATGGGACTCGTTATCAATGCCGTAGGGCGTGATACCAGTGGCCATTATCAAGCGTTAGGCTACCAATGGGCCTATAGCATACCGCTCTGTTTTGGTTGTATTGCATTACTCGTCTATTTACCGCTCCATTTGCGGGTATTACGAAAGGAAGTCTAAATGCCAACGATTACCATTTTGCCGACCAACCAACAAGTCACTGTTGCCGCCGGCACCCGGCTGGTCAATGCCATCGAAGACGCCGGCGTTTCGATTGGGCATCGCTGTGGCGGCCAATCGATGTGTACGTCGTGCCGCGTTGAATTCCATGCGGGCGAGCCCGCCACCATGACCGAACCAGAGCACACCAAGCTCAAAGATCGCGCATTTTTGGGGCAATACCGCTTGGCCTGCCAAATCATCGTCGACCACGACATGACGATTACCCCCCAAGTGACGCTCCAAACGATGCCCGACTGGAGCGATACCGGCCCCCGTTGTGCCGATGTGGTCGAACCAGAAGCGTTGTTTGTCGACAAATCGGTGTTCCCGAAATAAGTTTTGGTATGTGACAACGCCGGTGCGTCATTATGACGCACCGGCGTTGTCGTTTTGCGTACTTATTTAACCGGCATCACCCACTCAATCAATTGCCAGCCGATATAGACCAGTGACAACAGACTGACTGCCGCCACAATTGCCCACACCAGCAGGTTGTGGAAGCGCCCATTGACATATTTGCCCATAATTTCTTTGTTATTTATCAATGACACAATGGCGAGTAACTCGATGGGCAACAGTAAGCCGTTGATGACATAGACGCCCACCAGCACACTAATCAGGGGCAGACCGGGGATTAGGGCAATTACGGCACCAAAAACAATCAATACGGTAAATACGCCCATAAATATGGGGGCTTCTTGCCAGCTCCGCGATACACCACGCTCAAATCCGAGTGATTCACTGAGCATGTACGTCGTCGACAGCGGCAGAATTCCGGCGGCGAGCAGTGAGGCACCAAGTAATCCAATCCCAAACAGCTCAGTGGCGTATTTGCCGGCAATCGGAGTCAACGCCATCGCCGCATCAGCGGCGGTCTCAATGATAATTCCTTGGGGATGTAGGGTGGCTGCGGTGGCGATAATAATACAGGTGGCCACAATCCCGGCCAGTAACGTCCCCACAAGGACGTCTACACGGGTATAGCGGAACTCACCAATACTGACCCCTTTTTCAACCACCGATGATTGCACATAGAGTTGCATGTAGGGCGAAATAGTAGTTCCGACCAAGGCCACGATGATTTTGATGTAAGCACTTTCACCATGCAACACAGGTTGCAACCCCGCCAAAATATCCTGCGGGTCAGGTTTCACCATGATTGCCGAGGCTACATACGCCAAAAACACCGCACTGAGCACCAACAAGAATTGCTCAACGCGGCTGTAGCTCCCGCGGGTAATCACAAACCACATTAAAAATGCGGCGAAGGGCACAGCCACATAGCGACTGACCCCAAATAATTCGGCAGCAGCGGCAATCCCCACAAATTCCGACACAATAATGCCGGTATTGGCCATAAGCAGGGTCAGCATAATAAAGGCAGTCATGCGAATGGGGAAGTTTTCCCGTACGAGATCAGCGAAGCCTTTGCCGGTGACTGCGCCAAGCCGCGCTGACATCTCTTGGACAATCGCTACCGCCACGGTAATCAGCACCATTATCCACAGCAACGAATAGCCATAGGCGGCCCCAGCCGAAGCGTACGTGGCAATCCCACCCGCATCGTTACCGGCACTCGCCGCCAACATCCCTGGGCCAATCGCCAAAATATAGGGCCACCACGAGCGGCGTAAATACCGCAACAAGCGGCGATGGAGCGGGAGGGCGGCGGGCAATGACATATAGGCACCTCGTGTTACAAAAAACTAATTCCCAGCGTCTAGCCAAAATTGCGTGAACCACGGCGGTGCCAAATATCGGGCAACAATTCAGCCAATGCATCGTCGACACTGACTGCACCAACAAGTGCGCCATCATCGTCGATGACGGGCACGGCGGTCAGATTATATTCACCAAGCACGCGGGCGGCGATTTCGGACGGGTCGCTGGCATGAATCGAAGGCACCTCTTCGAGGATTTCATGCATACGCGTGTCACCGCCACTGACTAACAACTTAGGTAAGCGGACAATGCCCACCAGCGGCGACCCGATGTGCTGGAGTGAATCATGGTCGGAATGTTCGACTATGTAGATTTCGGTCAACGGGTCGGGTAATTCGTGGCGGGCGCGCAACCCGGCAATTACTTCGGCCACGGTATCATCGGGGAAGGCCAGCACGAGGTCAGTCATCATGCTTCGCCCTACCGAGTCTTCGGCATAGGCCAGCAATTCTTTGACATCTTCGGCTTCTTCGGGCTCCATGCGAGCCAAGATTTGCTTGGCCACTTCGGCATCGAGGTCTTCGAGCAAATCGGCAGCCGCATTGGGGGTCATTTCTTCCAAAATATCGGCGGCGCGCTCTTGGTCCATGCCCTCGAGCAAATCAACTAAGCGTTCGTCAGAGACTTCTTCGAGGGTTTCGGCGGCGGTTTCATCGTCGAGGGCCGCCACAATTTCGGCACTTTCGCGGTACGACAAGGCATCGACGATACGCGCCAAATCGACGGCACCCAATTCAGATAGGCGATTATAGGAAACTTTGAGTTGCACTGGCGCCGCACTCGCCAAATATTGTGCGTCAGCCCAACTAATCACTTGACGCCCGATGATGTGGGGCGAGGCCGAGCGCGGTGCGAGGCGGCGGAGCAACGCTTGCGGACTGACGTCGACACCCACCACACAATAATCGTGGTCAATAAGGGCCATTTGGATGTCGTTGACCCGCACAATCCGGCGACCATTGATGTCGATGATTTGGTGGTCGAGTACGTCTTTGTTGAGCAACACTTCGCCATTGCGGCGAATAAAGCGCTCGAGATTGATTTGGGTGGTATTGAGTTGAATCGTATGCAGGGTGACTTCGGCGAGATGTGATGCAGGGATAAAAAAAGTACGCCGCCGATCTGCAACGATTATCCCCCCAATCGGAGGATAGCTGCGGTCGTCGATGCGTACCATGATATCAATGATTTTGCCGACATCACCCCCATCACGGGCTTTGACGGGCAGATGCATTAGTTGTGAGATAAACAGCATGCCACACCTCTGGTATGCAATAAAAACACCCGCATGCGTCTGCATGCGGGTGTTCCCCGTGCATAGGCGTGCGTGCGCTAACAGGTATTCAAATGAGCTGAGTGATAATCGTCGTCCATGTGTACAAGTATAAAACCCAGAGTACAATGTGTCAATGTATTCAGCAACACTTAAAGGAATGTTAATGCACCACAATTTCACCCCCAGCCACTATTTCCGTACCATTGGCACCCACCCCGTGGCCTTAACCGTCGCGAGTGGCGACACTGTCACCATTGCCTGTGTCGATGCCCACGGTATCGATGGTAACGATGTCGAGATTACCCCCCGTGGCAATCCCATGAGTGGACCGATTGCCGTTGCCGGCGTGGCTGCAGGTGACGTGTTGGCCGTCACGTTTGATGCGCTCACCCCGCTCCGCAGCCACGGCTGGAGCTACCCCAGCCTGGCGGGGAATGTCGTCGATCCCGAATACGTGCGCGAACTCCCCATTGCTCCAAGCTCCAAAGAATACTGGGATTACGACGCCACCACCAGCACGCTGCGCAGTCGGGGCACGCACGGCAAATCACTCACCATCGCCTATGCGCCGATGGTGGGTTGCTTTGGTGTGGCTCCGAGTCGTGGTGAAGCGATTTCGACCGCAACCTCAGGACCATATGGCGGCAATATGGACTATCGCTTTTTGACTACCGGCTGTACGATTTATTTCCCGGTGGCAGTCACCGGCGCACTCTTTTTTATTGGTGATGGACACTTGGCCCAAGGCTGTGGCGAAATCGGCGGCACCGGCGTCGAATCAGCCATAGCCGTCACCGTAACCCTCGCGCAGGCAAAGATGCAAGCGATTACTTGGCCCCGTGCCGAAGACGCCACCCATTTGTATGCCATCGGTAACGCCCGCCCCCTCGACCAAGCCTTGCAACACGCCACCAGCGAAATGCACCGCATGCTGATCGAATGCGGTGCAGATGCAACCACGGCGGCCGTACTGATGAGCCAAGCCATTGAATATAATATCGGCAATGTGTTTGACCCGGCCTATACCGTGGCCTGCAAAATCGCCAAATCAGTGCTCGTTACAAACGGCTTGACGGCGACGTTCCGTCCATAAGGTGGTGATAACGACGGTAGGCAAAAATCATCGGCCAAATAACACCAACTAGGATGCTACTCAACCCACCGACAAACAGCCACGCCGGCGGAATCGGCAAACAGGCTACCACGATGGTAATCAGCGCACTGATTACCATCGTGCGATACGCCAAAAGGTGCGTTTCACGCCATACCTGGGGATTGGTCATCGTCCAAAAGGTGCGGATGCCGACAAATCCATTTGGTTCGACGTCACGCATGGCCCGGCCAATACCCGCAAACAAGCCGGCCATACCAAGCATGATGATGCGTTCCATGGGAATGTGATGCCCCGTCCCAATCAGCATAATCGTGACCTGTAACCCCACAAAAAACACCAGCATGATGACGACCACCCAATCGACGACCGCTACAATGCTGGGACGGGGGTCGAGTCGCCCCGCAATCCACAATATGGTCATGAATACCACACAGACAATCGGGACAAACAATGCACTTTCGAGTGGCGTTTGCCAGCCATCAACCGTGCCATTGATATCCCAATGACTTGGTACTTGTGCGGGGAGTTGCGGATAAAACCAGGCGCTAATAAGTATGGTAAAACCAATCAGTCCAAGGGAAATAATGCGTAAGCGTGACATAGCGTCCTCCCGTGTGGTACAACAACATCGCTCCCGTGACGATTAAATCAACGGCGCGGTTGCATAGTATAGCGTAATCGCAAAGGAGCTACCAATGATTGACACGATTATTACGGCGCGGCTCTATAGCCGGCATACTGGGCATATCGCGCAGGGCGGCATCGCCATCCGGCAGGGCAAAATCGTTGCCGTTGGTGCCGCATCAGACATTACGTCACTTGCATCAGCACAAACGCATCTCCACATTGTCGATCCTGCGCATATTCTCTTACCGGGGTTTGTCGACAGCCACCAGCATTTGCTGATGTATGTCCGTGAGCAAGCTGAACGAGTAGCATTGTGGCAGGTAACGAGTTTTGATCAACTCGCCCATACTCTCACCGCGGCCGCCCAACAACTCACCACAGGTCAGTGGGTAATCGGCGCCGGCCACGACCAAGGGCGTTACCACGAACAACGCCACCCCCACCGCCACGAGCTCGATGCCATGCTTCCCCACCACCCACTGCTTATTATTCGTGCATGTAATCATATTGCGCTCGCTAATAGTCAGGCGCTGTCATTGGCAGGAATTACGGCCCAAACCGCTGACCCCGTCGGTGGGCGAATTGGGCGGGATACGGATGGTGAACCAAACGGCATCCTCGAAGAATCAGCAGTTAAATTAGTGCAAGCAGTGGTGCAAAAGCCACCCATTGATTGGCAACGTGGCATCGCTCGCGCCATGCCCGAGTATTACAAACGTGGGATTACGGCAATTGGTGAGGCCGCCTTGGGGCATATCAACGGCCTTGGTGACCTCGAGGTGATGCAACAAGCCAAACAGTCAGGGAATCTCAGTCTGCGCGTGGCCTATATGGGCTATGGGGCTGTTGCCAATGCCTGGCTCACTGGCCAGCACCTCATCACCGCTGATGCCTGGCAACAGGCGCCGATTATCAAGTTTTTTGGGGATGGCACATTGGGTGGCGGCAGTGCTTGGATGAGTGCTGATTTTCGGGATGAGCCAGGCAATCGCGGCTACCCGCTGTATAGCGACCCCGATTTAACGGAGGCGTTCACCAGGGCGCATTGCCAAGGCTACCAAATCGCCATTCACGTGATTGGCGACGAAGCAGTAGCGCAAGCGGTACGTTGCCTTGCAACGGTACTAGCCGCCTACCCCCGCCATGATCACCGCCATCGCCTCGAACATCTCGAAAGTCTGCGGCCAGGGTTGGCTGCCCAATGCGCCCAACTAGGGATTGTGGCTGGCGTGCAACCGATTTTCACCTGGTTTGAAGAAAGCGACGTGGCGCGCATTCCCGACCACCTGCTGCCCTATGCGCATACCTGGAAAACACTCCACGACGCAGGGGCAGTGCTGGCCTTTGGCAGTGATAATCCAGTCGTCCCTGATTTCCACCCACTCAAAGGGATTGCTGCCGCCGTGACCCGC
>CAISXI010000400.1 GCA_903889425.1 uncultured Roseiflexaceae bacterium
ATACTAACAACTCCTGGAGTGCTGCTGTTCACATTCGTGACTCTGCCCAGTTGGTCAGATATCCCCCAACAGTAAGCCACACCCGTACTCGTCCGTGCACAGGTACTATCTCCACCTGCACTCAACGACGCCCAGTTCGTCATGGTAGGTGTTTTTGTAACCGTAGCCGTACGTGTATTCGTAGCCGTACGTGTATTTGTAGCCGTACGTGTATTTGTAGCCGTACGTGTATTCGTACGCGTGGCTGTATTCGTACGCGTGGCTGTAGCCGTACGTGTATTCGTAGCCGTACGTGTATTCGTAGCCGTACGTGTATTCGTACGTGTGGGTGTATTCGTACGTGTGGCTGTATTCGTACGCGTGGGTGTAGCCGTATGCGTGGGTGTAGCAGCTGCATTTATGTTGGCCATTGTATTCGGAGTTGCTGTGGCAGGTACATTCTTTGACGTTTGTGCAGCCACATATTGTGGTAATACCAAAGTCAAAACGACCACAAGTGCGAGTAATATTACCAATACCCAGTGATTACTTCGAACGGTATGGTTCATCTGCACTACCTTTCTTACTTTGCATTTATTAGCCACCTTAACATTGACTACAGGGATTAGTTTCCACCAAAAAAGCTAAAACTACGTTACTTAATTTAGTATACACAAATGTATATCTGTATTATTTATACTATTTGTAAATATTATATAGATTTTGCATTTTTCAAAAGCAAATATACATTCAAGAAATACTCATTCATCGCGATCGCTTACGCGGCTGCAAATAACCGCCTAGTCCCGACCACATCCGTATATGGAAGCAATCATCGGATATCGTGCGTCAATGAGCAGTATTTATGCAATCATGCTAGTCGTAACACAAAGCACATCAGTACGTCCACACTTTTACAAACGAAATGGATGTTCCAGTCGAAATAACATTCATCTTTGTCAACGCATTTCGCCCACACACAATGGCACATTATTGAATTAGTATATTTTCAAACTGCACAACGAATTAAAATCACAAATTAATTGCATGATTTTAGCACTTGGGCGTATCAATGCACCGCCACACAACCAACGTACCGCTTAAAATTGGCGCAAATACTGTATTATGTCATCAAAATCGCGCCATACCAGTTAACAATCACGCATCCGCACATACCAATAATGCGGGAGTGCGACATGACTTATGTCACCTTGATACACAAAGTCATGGCGCAATAGTACCTGTTGTGATGCGGTATTGCTAGTCAACGTATAGCCCACGAGCCGGGGCAAATTGAGGGCGGTATCGGCGTGATTGAGCACCGTGGCCACCATCGTCGTTGCCACCCCTTGCCGCCAAAAATCTGGCACCACACCATACAACAATTCAATGCTGTCGGCTCCGCCAATAGCGGTCGGTTTGAGGCCGGCATAACCCACAAATATGTCGTTTTCATCAAAAAAAAGCCACGTGCCGTAGCCCAACGTTTGCCAGCGCGTAACATTGGTAGCCACAATCTGTGTGATGGCAGCATCGCTCAGTGGCAAGCCATCAGCGCTAAGCCAACGCATGGCGCGCGAGTCGGCATAAATACGCGCCAACAATGAGGCATCGTCTGGGTGGATGGGCCGGTGGTACATGGCTGTTCCTCGCACTAAACCATACAAAAACCACCACCGTGCATACGCACAGTGGTGGTTTTGGATCATCAACAATTAGTTGACGGTCAAGGTGCCCTTCATACCGCCGCCCAAGTGAGCGGGGTAGGTGCAGACGTAGGTGTAGGTACCGGCGGCTGGGGCGGTGAACTCAAGCGTTTCGCTGGCGCCTGGGGCCAACAAGGCGCTGCTAACAATGATGTTGGCTTTGTCAGCGGGCACATAGCCAGCGGCTTCGCCAGCTTCGCTACCAGCGTCGTTAACGGCATTTGCGACATCTTCACCACCATTGACCAACACGAAGTTGTGCTGCAAAGCGGTCGAGTTGTTCTTGAAAACAAGCGATACCTTTTCGCCGGCCTTGGCGGTCAAGCTGACGGGGGCATATGCCAAATTCTCACCGTCTGAACCAACGGTCAAACCACCACCGCTTGCGGCACCATCACTTGCACCGCCACAGGCGGCAAGGACGAATGCGCCAACCAACAATACACCCAATGCGATTTTGCGAACTGAGATCTTCATAGTGAACTAACTCCTCGTTACGTTGTTGTTCGATCCTGTTTTTCACAGTACGTGTATATTATCACAAACTCACCTGTTGTCAATTAAAAATGGATAATTGACACTGCACCGCCTCTGTGTCCTCTGCGTCCTCCGCGCGAGACAACAACATTATTACCCATTGGTAGGTGTGGCCGGTGTAAACGCCAAAATATCAATGCGGGGACGGCGCACTACAATCCAATCGCCACGATTCACCTTGGCCGTGCCTAGTTTTTTTGCCAAATCAGGGGCTGTGGCATGCGTGCGCACTCCCACCGTACCGCCACCAATATCAAGCACAAACTCACAATAGAGCGACTCGTAGGGCAGAGGCGTAGTGGGTAATTCCCACACCGCTACTTCTTGGACCTGACCATACACCAACGGCACCCCCACCGGCGAACCAACATCCATCAAACCACGACGGTAGGGCACTGATTGGAGCATGAATTGGCACAACAACAACACCAATTTAGCCGAGCCCTGTTGGCCAACCTGGCGCAAATCAATCAGGTGATGCCGATCAACCACCGGCAATGTCGCCACCAACGGGCTGGCCGCTTGGTCGTGGGGCACGGGGGGCGTCAAGACAATCGTCGGCAAGTAGCGCCGGCCATCGTGATGGCGCTCGCCCTCGATGAGTTGGCTAAAGTGGCATGGCAAATCAAGCGCGTCGTAGGCAGCAAACAACATGATTATGGCGCCTTTGCACTAATTGCCTCGCGGGCGGCGGCCACAAATACAGCGGGTTGGAATGGGCTCACAACCAGCAACAAACCGTTGGTGCGACTAATCGCCACGAGGCAATCACGGTCGCTGGCAAGGCATTGATAGCGACCATATAATTTGCTGATAAAAACCCCTTGGTAGCCAAATACCCCCACATTGGTGGCCCAGCGCACATGGCGCATTTCCACCGTCAATGGCAATCGTGTGATAGCGGTGATTTGGGTGAACGGGATGCGCGTCGCCCGCCACCATTTGCGCCGAATGACCAATTGATCGGCGTGTACTTCCAGTTGGGCAGGCTGACCAGCCCACATCCACCAGACCACAAGCAACAGGATCGCGGCGAAGATTCCCGACGCAATAGCGCCGTAATAAGCCATTTCGTAGCGCACGAGGCCACTCAAGGCCAGAAATAAGCCGGGAAATGTAAGGGCACCACCCACAAACACCACCCGTTGGGTCAGCTGTTGGGCGTGATTATCGAGTAGGGCAGATTCATAGATTTGTGGCATCTGAATGCGCTTTCATGACTATTGTATACAGTGTTTGCATCATACCATACTGTGGCTATCCTTGACCATCAACAACCGCAACGAGTATACTGTGCAGTATGATGTTTTCATTTAAATTAGGAACAACATGGCGGCATATATAATTACCGTGGCCACCCACGACGACGCACACACCACAGCCATTTATCTCATCAGTGGTGCGGTCAGTAGCGCTGAAATTTCACGCTTGACGACCCAACTCTTGTGCGATCCCGTGATTCAACAGGCCGCGTGGTATGATTTGCACGCGCCGACCATTGATCCTATTACCAGTACAGGCTACGAAGTTGCCTTCCGGCCGGGCGTCACCGACAACGAAGCCGAAAGTATTGCCATTGGGGCACAGCGCTTGGGTATCACCGGCATCACCCAAATCCGCACCGTGCGTCGTACCCTCGGAGCCACACCGGCCTACAACGAATTGATTCAGACCCGCCATGCCGTTGCTCCCCACGGCAATGACGAACGGCGTGATGTATATTTACAACTCCTCGCCACCCCACCCCAACGTGCAGCCCACATCGCCGTCGTACCCATGAGGACGCTCGATGATGCGGCCTTGCTGACCCTCAGCCAAAAAAGCCTGCTGGCCCTCGATTTGGCCGAAATGCGTACCGTGCAAGCCTATTACCAACGCATCGATCGTGACCCCAGTGATGGCGAGCTCGAGACCATTGCCCAGACCTGGAGCGAGCACTGCTCGCACAAGACATTTAAAGGGCTGGTGCACTATAGCGGGATCGATCACGACATCCCCCTCGCGCAACAGTCACTCCACCCAGCCTTGGTGGAGCTCGGTACCCACGCCGAAATCGACAGTTTGATTCGCACCTATCTGATGCGGGCCACCACCGCCACTGCGCCACAGCTACGCAACTTGACCTTGATTTCGGCCTTTGTCGACAACGCCGGGATTGTGGCGTTTGACGATGAATACGAATTGTCGTTCAAAGTCGAAACCCACAACCACCCCTCCGCCTTGGAGCCCTTTGGGGGCGCCAATACGGGCATGGGTGGAGTGTTGCGTGATGTATTGGGGGTATCGGCGCAACCGATTGCCGCTACTGATGTCTTTTGTTTTGGGCCCAATGATGGCCAAATCGATACCTTTGGTGGCCAAGTATTGCCACCCCACCAAGTCAGCGTGGGCGTGATTGCCGGTGTCCAAGATTATGGCAACAAAATCGGCGTGCCGATTGTCAACGGCGCCGTCTATTTCGACCCAGGCTATATCGCCAACCCGTTGGTCTTTTGTGGCACGGTGGGGTTGGCACCGCAAGGCAAGCATCCCCGCAATATCGGCGTGGGCGATATGATTGTGGTCCTCGGGGGCCGCACCGGGCGTGACGGCATCCACGGGGCTACTTTTTCGTCGATTGAACTCACCCACACCACCGCCCAAGAAGCAGGCAGTGCGGTACAAATTGGCGACCCCATTACCGAAAAAAAGCTTATCGACGTGGTCATCCAAGCCCGTGACGCCGGTCTCTATAGTGCCATCACCGATTGTGGCGCCGGCGGATTGTCGTCGGCCATCGGCGAAATGGGCGAACAGACCGGCGCTCGGGTGGAATTGTCCCACGTGCCCTTGAAATATGCCGGCTTACAACCGTGGGAAATTTGGCTCTCCGAAGCGCAAGAGCGCATCGTGATGGCCGTGCCGCCCCAACATTTGGCCGCCTTATTGGCCTGTTGTGCCGCCGAAGAAGTCGAAGCCACGGCGGTGGGGACATTTGATGGCAGTGGTCGCTTGGTGGTCACCCACCACGATTTGGTGCTGGTCGATATCGCCATGCAGATGCTCCACGACGGGCGTCCCCAACGCGTGCTGACCGCCACCTGGCAACCAGCCAGCATTCCTGCCCCACAATGGCAACAGCTGAGTCACACGGCGATTTTGCACGCCTTGTTGGCGCATCCCAATATCGCCAGCCGGGCCCAAATCATCCGGGGCTACGACCACGAAATCCAAGGCCGTACCGTAGTCAAACCCTTGGTGGGGGCGGCCAGCGATGGTCCCGGCGATGCAGCGGTCCTGCAAATCCGCCCCGACGCCCTGCAAGGGGTGGCGATTGGGTGTGGCATGGCGCCCCAACTGAGTCAATTCGACCCCTATTGGATGGGGCTCGTGGCGATTGACGAAGCCCTGCGCAACGTGGTAGCGGTGGGTGGTGACCCGCGCGCCTGTACTATTTTGGACAACTTTTGCTGGGGTGACCCGCGCCAACCCGACCGTATGGGCGGACTGACCCGCGCCACCGCAGCCTGCTATGATGCCGCCTTGGCCTATGGTACGCCGTTTATCTCGGGCAAAGATTCGCTCAACAACGAATACCGCACTGCCACCGGCCAGCGCATCGCCATCCCCGGCACGTTGTTGATTTCGGCGATGGCTTATCACCCCGACATTCGTCACTCCCAGACCAGCGACCTCAAGCAGGCCGGGAATCTGCTCTATATCGTGGGCACAACCACCAATACGCTAGCCGGCTCTCATGCCGCCATGGTGGCAGGATTGCCGACGGGTGCAGCATGGCAAATGCCTCGGGTTGATTTGGCACTCGCCCCCCGCCTGATGCAGCAATTACACCACGCCATCCATGCAGGATTGACCGTGGCGTGTCACGATATCAGCGACGGCGGGTTGGCGGTGGCCGCCGCCGAAATGGCGTTGGCAGGGCGATTGGGGCTCCACATCGACCTCGATGCCGTGCCTAGTAGTAGCGACGACACCTTTGTGCGCTTGTTTAGCGAAAGCCCCAGCCGCTTCTTGGTCGAAGTGCCACAGGCACACCAAGCCGTATTCAGTGCCATGCTTGGCGACATTCCCCACGCTGCGATTGGGCAGGTCAACGATTCCATGCAGTTGACGGTGATGGCATATGGACAGATTTGTATCGATAGCACGGTGGCCACCCTCGTCACCCAATTCAACACGGCGATTGTATGAAGCAACCAACCGACAACAACTACGATGCCTTTGTGGCACATTTAATCGTGAGCCTGCCCGAAATCGACGAGCAGATTAGCGAAGTGCAATTTGCCGATGGTCATATCATTATTATTCGTGGCGACGAATCTGTGGCTGTGGATATTGAGCCATTTGAGCGGGCCTATCGACGCCGCCCTGATGCGTTTGAGGCAGTCCTCAGCACCTTGTTGCGCGTTAGTCGTGGCGAAAAAGGCATCGCTGACCCTGGCTACCAAGCCATCGCCAACCAAATTATCCCCCAACTCAAACCGATTGCCTTGCTAGCCGATTTAATCGAGCGGGGCGCCGAACCCATCATCTACCGAGTGTTTTTGGCGGATTTAATCATTACCTACGCCATTCATGATGGAACGCGTTTGTCATATTTAACCGAAACCCAGTTGGCACGCTGGAACGTCAGCGAACATACCGTGCATGCCCAAGCCATCACCAACCTGCATGACCGCTCGCAACAGGTCCCCTACCACAAAGCAGGGAATGGGTCGCAACAAGTAGTGGTCTTTAATGTGAATGATGGTCTCGATGCCACCCGGATTTTGTTGCCTGATATCATCCAAGCCGCTAGCAACGATATCCCCGGAGAAATTGTGATTGGGATTCCCAATCGTGATTTTTTGGTAATTATCAGTGACGATGACCCCGATCGGGTCGCGGCGGTGGCACTCCAAATCACCCGTGACATGCGCCAACATGCGCATGGCTTGAGTAATCGGTTGTTTACGATTAGCCACAATGAAGTACGCGAATACAACGGGGCTTAAGTATTCGCAAGGAAGGATTCCACAATGGAAATCATTCTCTTCCTCCTCGCAGCCATAGTAATCATGTTATGTGTGTTTGTCGGATTATCCGCACGATCACCATTGTTTGTGTGTGTGGCAGTCACCGCCATGTTCAGCGGTTTGTTTTCGCCGCTCTGGCATTGGCTCTATGGTATCGTCTATACCAGCGAACTCGTCTATCTCGTTGGTCAAACCCTGCCACTCGTGGCGTTTTTGGGGGGCTGGGTGATGGTACTACCGTCACTTATTGTATTTGCCACTTTACGCCACCACCTCGTCGATATCGGCTACTTCGGCATATGGGGTATTGTGGGTGGTATTTTTTTGTTTTTTTGGAGTATAGAAGGACTCGGCACCCAATTTGGGGTCTGGTCATACGACAACGAAATCACCGCACTGGGCATGCCGATTACCTTTTATTTAGCATTACTCCATACATTATGCGCGATTATTATATTGCGCATGCTGTTTGAATATTGGCGCGTCGCACTTGTCACCACCCTGCAAATCATCCCCGTAATTTTTGGATTGCAGATTTTTTGTTATGCGGTGATTGGCGCGCCATTTTATGCCATGTCGTTGTTGACTGGGGCAAGTGGCTTAACTGCGTTTGGCTTGATTTGCTCAGTACTGTTGATATTTTGGGGCATCCACATGGCAATTACGTCGCTGTTACACATCCAATTCAACACCAAAAACACCGCAGGCATGCCGATTATCGACCTCGCGGTGCTCGAAGAATTAACTCGGCACCAACAACCGATGCCGCCTAAAGAATAATTTTTGATCCATAAAAAATGCCCTACACCACGACAATTGCATAGTGTGGGCATTGTTTTTTATAAAAAACTGAACCCTACGTGCGGCGACGACAGACTGCGATGCCATCACGGATAGGCAAAATCACCGACTCGAGATCAATATGGTGCATGATGGCCCGGTTGAATTCTTGGATGCCGCGCACAATCGGGGCTGCTTCATCAGCATCCTCGAGTACCAAGGCATTACACAACACATTGTCTGCCACCAAAATCCCGCCACGGCGCAACAACGGCACGCACATCTCGAGTGCTTGCAAGGCTTCTTTTTCGTTATTGAGATGGCGCAAAATATCAAGGAAGATTAAATCAAATGGGCCACGCATATTGGCCAATTCGCGGAACCAGTCACCTTCGTGGATTGAAAAGCGGTCACTATACCCAGCTTTGGCAACCCATTCACGGGCGCGGGTATAGCGTTCAGGGTCTTTTTCGATGGCGGTCAAACGGCCATCGGGGTGTTGCACCAAGGCACGGAGCAACCAAATCGCGGCATAGCCGGTGGCAGTACCGATTTCGAGGGCATCACGCACCCCACTCGTACGCGCCAACATATAGAGGAACTGCCCTTCGACGGCGCCAACCAGTGGCCAACCATGCTCACGACCGATGCGCTCCATGTCACTCAGTGGTGACGGGCGGGGCGGCATTAACCCACTTAAATAATCTTCGATGGCAGCATTCGTGATATCGTCACGCATGGTACACTCCTTTTTTAATGGCATATCGGGCAGATTGTACCATACCCAAGCAGCGATGTATAATAGGGATAATAGACACAGATGGAGTGAGCCATGAGTACAGATGCAACCATGCCGCGCTACGATCGGATCGTATCGCTCGTATTATTAGTATTGTTAGGGATGGCCGTGGTGTTTTTGGTGGATATCAACCCCAACATCATCCGGGCCCAACTAGGGGGCGATTTACCCGTCATCACCGTATCGTGGCTGATTTTGGCGGCCATCGTGGTGTTGATTAGCACCGGCGCCGATTTGTTTACCCGCGACCACCCCCAAGTCCACGCCCGCCCCTTGTGGTTGCTTAACTTGCGCTTCACCGTAATCGAGCTGGCGCCGGGGTTTTGGATTTTGCCGGCGTTATCGGTGATTACCACCTTCACCTTTTTTCGCTTGTTTAGCTCTGGACTCCAGATGTTGGCGTTTGTGTTGGCGTTGATTTCTACCGGCGTGTTGTTGTTAGCATCGCTCGTGGCCCAACATTATTCGATGGATCGCCAGCCCGAAATCCGCCAAGTGGCCCTCATGGTGCTACAAGGGCTGGCCTTGTTGATGGCCTTTGGTTTGTTTAGTGCCATTTATTACGCCCATTTGCGCACCCTCTACTCGGCCGTATTTGTGGGGAGCTGTGGCGCATTGCTGGCCTATGCCCAACTACAATGGACGCAAACCAAAGCCAATCTCGGTCTGCTTTCATTGATGGTAGGGTTTATTTTGGCGCAGGCCTTATGGGCCCTCAATTATTGGTCGGCGCCGTTTCTGTTGGGTGGAGCATTGTTGTTGGTAATTTTTTATGTGGTGACCGGCATGCTCCAGAACTCCCTCACCGAAAACGCCAGCACCCGCACCTATTGGGAATACGCTATCATCGGCAGTGTGTTGATAGTGGCCATCATCGGTGCGGTGTTGTAGAGCCGCAGCCTGTTGTGGCTTTACGTCTATCTTTATCTCGCACAGAGTACATACGAAGTCGGAAGCGGGAAGTCGAAAGTATAAAGTAACGTGGGAAGTCCGTCAATCATCCGCTGGCAAGCCAACGAGATTCTACGCTACGGTTGCACGCAGCTGACATGGAAAATACCAAGGTGAGTGGCACTTTCAACTTTCCCCTTCATACTTCCTCCTTTCTATAGGTGAGTGAAACTTCAAACTTCCTCCTTCAAACTTCCTCCTTTCACTGGGTCGTCCAGCCCCCATCGACAGCGAGCACCGTCCCCGTCACAAATTTGGCATCGCTCGACAACAAATAGGCCGCTGCGGCTGCCACATCCTCGGCGCTGCCAAAATCGCCTGTGAGGGGTTGGAGTTGGGTGAGTCGTGCCCGAATATGGTCGTTTTGTTGGGCCCGTTGACTCATCGGCGTGGCAATCAACCCCGGTGCAATCACATTGACGCGCAGCCCTTGGGGGGCGTAGTACGCCGCCATAGACCGTGACAACCCGATGATACCCGCTTTGCTGGCGGCATAGGCGTGGGTGGCGAAATCAGCGTCGCCCCCCACCAATCCCAGCACCGACGCCACATTCACAATTGCGCCCCGACTCGCCAATAATTGCGGCAAACAGGCCTTGCTCATCACAAATTGGCTGGTGAGATTCATGTCAATGGTGGTATGCCAGCCCTCGAGGGTACATTCCCCCACTGGACCATCGCCAAAGCGCCGTCCACTGCCTCCAGCCGCATTACACAAGCCGTCGATATGCGGGATTGCAGTCATGGCGGCGAGTACCGCCTGCGCATCGGTTAGATCGATGGGTATGGTAGTCGCGGCAATGCCCAATGTCGCGAGGCCAGCGGCATCACGATCGACTGCGATAATCTGGGCGCCTTCGGCGTGTAACCGGAGCGCCGTGGCGCGACCGATGCCACTGGCGGCACCCGTGACGACGATTGTTTTTTGTAAAAACCGTTGCATAGATTATTTCCTTATGAAAAACCACACACAAAACCGTCGTGGCGGTATGCCACGACGGTTTTGCAGTACATACATTAGGCGCGGGCTTGAGCGATGGCTTCGTTCAATGCGCGAGCGGCATAGACTTGCACCATGGCACGGCGATATTCTTCGGAGGCATGAATGTCGCCGAGGTAATCCATGTCGTCACCAGCTTTGGCTGCG
>CAISXI010000401.1 GCA_903889425.1 uncultured Roseiflexaceae bacterium
AATAGTGAACAAAAAAAGACATTAGTGTGGTGGCTTAGCAAAAAGCATCTCTGCGCCTTCTGCGCCCCTCTGTGCGAGCTAACGAAGTAGGAAGTTTGAAGCATGAAGTAGAAAGTGAAGTAGGAAGTGAAGTAGGAAGTGTGGTTGACATTGATCGGCGCACCTCAATCAACAGCATGCCTCTGCGCCTTCTGCGCCCCTCTGTGCGAGAAACGAAAATTTCCTCTCATAATTTGACAAACAAATATATTAGTATTAGACTATTCCTATAAATCCTAGTGATTTGATAGTATTTTAAAGGGCAAGGCATTATGCACATCATTGCACGGTTGGCGGGATTGTTGGTGATGGGGTCGTTGGTATTGAGTGCCTGTGGGAGTGCGACAACGAGTACAACTGACGCGAATAGCGGAGAATTAAGTGGCATAATCGCTATTTCGGGGGCATTTGCGCTATACCCGATGATGACTGTCTGGACCGAAGAATTCACCAAACTCCACCCCAATGTCGAGTTTGATGTCCAAGGGGGCGGGGCCGGCAAAGGGATGACTGATGTGTTGAGTGGAGCGGTTGAAATCGGCATGATCTCGCGCGACATCAAGCCCGAAGAAACTGCCAAGGGTGCCTATTGGGTGGCCGTGACCAAAGACGCTGTATTTCCGCTGATTAGTGCGCAAAACCCCTACGCCAGCGAAATTTTGGCTAAAGGGATGAGTAAAGCGACGTTTGCGAAAATATTTGTGACTGGTGAAATCAAGACCTGGGGTGAAGTGCTTGGCAAGCCCGAAATTACCGACGAAATCCACGTTTATACCCGTTCAGATGCATGTGGTGCCGGTGAAATGTGGGCCAAGTTTGCCGGTGGCAAAGTCCAAGACGACATCAAAGGGATTGGTGTCAATGGTGAACCAGCCTTGGTCGATACCGTCAGCAAAGATGCCTTGGGGATTGGCTATAGTAACCTCAATAGCGTGTTCGATGTGCGTGCTGGTACATTGGTTGCAGGTGCGGTGGTACCGCCAATTGACATCAACGACAATGGTCAAACCGATGCCAATGAGCTGTACAAAACGACTGCAGACGCCATCAAGGCAGTGGCTGACGGGGTCTATCCATCACCGCCTGCCCGCTTCGAGAATCTGGCCACCAAAGGCAAACCGACGGGTGTGACATTGGCGTTCATCAGGTGGATTCTGACTGATGGGCAACAGTTTTTGAGTCAAGCGGGGTATGTCCCATTGACCCCTGAGCAACAAACGGAATCATTAGGCAAGTTGAAATGATGGTATGAATCAGGACAATATGGCACAAAACCCTATCCAATCTACTGCCACTACACGTAATCAGCGTGTAGTGGTGGCATCCCGTCGGCGCACCGATACGTGGGCGCGGCGCGTGTTTTTTGTCATCACGGTATTGCCAATCGGGTTGATTGCTGTGGTGTTGATTGGATTACTCTATCGATCATGGCCGATTTTGAGTCGTTATCCGCTGGTTGATTTGCTGTTTGGGGTCGATTGGAAGCCCAGTGAGGGACGGTTTGGCTTTTATTCCTTTATCGTGGGCACGGTGTGGGTGACGGTGGTGGGAGTTGGTTTGGCTATCCCGCCGTGTATTTTGGTGGCAATTTACCTAGCCGAATACGCTGGTGCGCGGATACGACTGCTCGCCAAACCCATCCTCGATGTGCTGGCGGCGATTCCGCCGGTGGTCTATGGCGTGTGGGGGTTGCTGTCGGTGGTGCCACTGGTTGAAACCGTACTCGGTCCGTGGTCACAACAATTACTGGGATTTTGGGGATTGTTTGCGGTGCAGCAGCCGACGGGATTTAGTGTACTGGCGGGGGGTATTGTGCTCGCCGTCATGATTACGCCCCTGATTATTGCAGTGATATTTGAGATTTTCAATACGGTGCCGGTTGATTTGCGCAATGCCTCGCTGGCAATCGGTGCAACCCGCTGGGAGACGATCCAACGGGTCCTGTTGCCCCAAGTCATGCCCGGAATTATCGCCGCCATCGTGCTGGGGGCGTCGCGAGCCTTTGGCGAAACCATCGCCGTGTTGATGGTGGTGGGCAATATCGCCCAAGTACCTCATTCGTTGTTTGATGCGGCCTATCCGTTACCGGCCTTGATTGCCAACAACTACGGCGAAATGATGTCGATTCCCTTGTACGATGCCGCATTATTGTGTGCGGCCTTGATTTTGTTGGTGATTATTTTGTTGTTTAATATTTTTGCCACGGTCGTACTCAAGCGCTTTGTCAAATAAATCTATGTGCCACAAAGGTGGAATTATGCGGTTACAACCTTGGAATCGACGGCATTTGATTGAACGAATCATGCAAATTGCCATGATTGGCTCGTTGGTGATTGTCGGGCTCTGTCTGGGTGCGATTTTGTGGACGATTATCGCCCGCGGCTTGCCCTCGTTGACGTGGCAAATGATTTCGCAAACTCCCAAAGGTGGGTTTTATATGGGCAAAGAGGGTGGTGTGCTCAATGCCATCCTCGGCTCGCTCTACCTCGCGAGTGGGGCGACGGCCTTGGCAATTGTGTTTGCGTTGCCGATTGCCCTCTACTTGCAGACCTATTTAGCGACCTCGGGCTGGGCTCAGTTGGTGCGCTTGGCCCTAGATGTATTGTGGGGCATTCCCTCCATCGTCTATGGTGCCTTTGGGTTTACCTTGATGATTGTGCTGGGAGTACGGGCCTCGTTGCTGGCCGGGATTATCGTGCTGGCCCTGGTTGAATTGCCGATTATGACCCGGGCCATGGATGAAGTGATTCGGCGTTTGCCCCGTGATTTGGCACAGGCTGCTCTGGCGCTCGGTTCGACCAAGCTCGAAGTGGCCTTGCGGGTGGTAATCCCGCAAACGCTGCCCGGAATTGTCACGGCGGTGTTGTTGGCCTTTGGGCGCGGGATTGGTGATGCGGCGGCGGTACTGTTTACTGCCGGCTATACCGACCGCATCCCGACGTCGCTGTTGCGGGCGACGGCCTCTTTGCCGCTAGCGGTTTTTTTTCAACTAGGGACGCCCTACCCCGAAGTACGTGAACGGGGCTATGCCTCGGCCTTGATTTTGACGATTATCGTGTTGCTGGTCAGCTTTGGGTCGCGCTGGTTGGCGGCCCGCTTACAACGCTACACAGTGAAATAGTGGTTGGTGTGAAGGGAACGAAATCGCATGAGTGCACATATTGATGTCACCAATCTCAACGTGTTTTATGGCAAACAACAGGCGCTGACTAACGTCAGTATCTCCATCCCACGGCAACAAATCACCGTCATCATGGGGCCATCGGGGTGTGGCAAAACCACCTTGCTCAAGAGTTTCAACCGCTTCCTCGAACTGACCGATGGTACCACCATTACGGGTGCAGTGCATGTTGATGGTCAAAACATTTATGCGGGCGACGTCGATGTCACGGCAGTGCGCAAGCGGGTTGGTTTGCTAGCCCAGCGTCCGACGCCCTTGCCGATGTCGATTTACGACAACGTTTGTTATGGCATGAGCATTCACCAGATGCGTACCAGCAAAGCCGATTATACGGCGGCGGTGCAACATTACCTCGAGTTGGCCGGGTTGTGGGACGAAGTCAAAACCCGTTTGCATGAGCCAGCTACCAGCCTGTCGATTGGCCAACAGCAACGGCTTTGTTTGGCACGGGGTTTGGCGGTTGAGCCCGAAGTCATCCTCGGTGATGAGCCCACCTCGGCGCTTGATCCGATTTCGTCACAACACATCGAAAAACGGATGTTAGAGCTGAAAAGCCAATATACCACCGTAATTGTGACGCATACGCTGCGCCAAGCCAAACGCTTGGCCGACTACGTGATTTTTATGTATATGGGTGAAGTGGTGGAGGCGGGGGTGGCGCGCGAGGTCTTTAGCAATCCGCAACAAGAGCGTACCCGTCAATATCTCGAAGGGGTGTTTTAGGCGCTCATTTTTGACAAGTGGGTATGCATCTGCTACTATAGGTCATTCACAAGTACATAGTAGCTAGGGGCGCCAAGAGAGCTTGGCTGAGATGCGACCGTCGTAATGTCGCTGACCCTTCGAACCTGATCCGGTTAATACCGGCGGAGGAAAGCGGATGCAGTATATTTGCGCATCACAAGCCCAATCCGCTTGTGATGCGTACTCTTTTTGGAATTGCTAGAGGAGCTAGGTATGCGGAAGCAAGGATTATTCTGGGTAATTGGGTTGGCATTATTAGTGGCTTGTGGTGCTAATACAGCAGCAACCCCAACTGCGCTACCAGCAGTAACGGAACCAACGGTAATTGATCCGGTACAGACAAGTGCAGTGACCGAAGTGACGGTGCTTACCCACGATAGTTTTGCCGTCAGCCCAGAAGTGCTTGCCAAATTCGAAACACAATACCAGGCCAAAGTAGTGATTATCAATGCCGGCGATGCCGGCAGTATGCTCAACAAAGCGATTCTCAGCAAAGATGCCCCGTTGGCTGATGTGATTTATGGCGTCGACAATACTTTTTTGAGTCGCGCATTGGAATCAGGGATTCTGGCCGATTTTACGCCAACTACAACACCAGCCTTTGTCCCCGAAGCAACAACCGATGTCAGCGCACCGTTGTTGCCCATAGACGTGGGTTATGTGCTCATCAACTATGACATTGCCGGACTCACGGCGGCTGGCTTACCGGTGCCCCAAAGCCTCACGGAACTCACCGAGCCACAGTGGAAAGGCAAGTTGGTTATCGAAAATCCAGCGACGTCGTCAACTGGCCTAGCATTCTTTTTGGCGACGGTAGCAGAGTTTGGCCCAGATGGCTGGCAAGCATATTGGCAAGCGTTGCGGGCCAATGATGTGTTGGTGGCCAATGACTGGACGACGGCCTACTACACCCACTTTAGTGGCTCGAGTGGCAAAGGGCCACGGCCATTGGTGGTGTCGTATGCAACCAGTCCCGTCGCTGAAGTTTTTTTTAGTGAAGGCAAACTCACCGAGCCCCCGACGGGGAATGTGAGCTTTGGGGCATTTCGTCAAGTAGAATATGCCGGCGTGCTCAAAGGGGCCAAGCAGGCCGTATTGGCGCAACAATTTGTGGAATTCATGCTGAGCAATGACTTCCAAAACGACATGCCGTTGCAGATGTTTGTCTCGCCGGCGATTCAGACGGCGACGTTGCCAGCGCTGTACACCAAATTTGTCGCAATACCTGCGATCAAAACCCAACTTGATGCAAAAACCATTGCGAGTAATCGTGATGCGTGGTTGGTGCAATGGGATACGATTGTGGTGAAGTAGTGTTTTTTAACACGTAATATACAAAAAATAACGGTGTAGTCGTAAAGAGATTACACCGTTTTAACATGTATGTGGTATGGTTAAACAGGTATCTATTTAGGAAAGAATCGTCATGCTTCCAGTTGTCCCACCCATTGCAGGTTTAACCCATCATGATGCCCAAATTCGTTATGACGCAAGTACGGTGCGTTGGCAGCGCTGGCGTGCATTTGGCGAATATATTGTGTTGTGTAGTCGTATTTTGTTTACGCCACTTAATCTGATTATTTTGGGGTTAGGGGGCACATTGTGGGTGCTGGGACGTGATCTCGACGCATTTGCCACCATGATTGTGGTGACGATTAATGTGGTCATGAGTATGGTGCAATCGATTCGTGCGCGCATCATGCTCCAACAGATTGCCGCAGCCGCCTTGCCGACTGTCTATGTGTGGCGTGCTGATGCGCTCCACGCCGTCCATCCCCAGCGGGTCGTCACTGGGGATGTGGTGTTGGTACGCCCGGGTGATCAAATCGTCGCTGATGGACAGATTTTGGTGGCAGAGAGTGTGGCTTTTGATGAATCGCTTTTGACCGGCGAAAATGAGCCGGTGGTTCGTGGTGCAGGAGATGTGTTGGTCGCTGGCGCATGGTGTGTGAGCGGGGCCGCTTGGTACCACGTCACTGTCGCCACCAATCAAGGCACGATGGCCCAAATTATCGCCGGGGCGCAAATCCCGCGCACCATCGTGACGCCACTGATGACCGATGTCAATCACGTATTGCAGATGATGGTGCTGATTGCGAGTGGGCTGATGTTGGTGGTATTTATCCGCGATTATTACTTGCAGATTCCGCTGGTGCAACTGATTGCGCATCTCACCGTAATGGCCGGGTTGATCCCCAATGCCTTGGTATTGACATTGACCGTCAGTCTGTCGCTGGCGGCGGTCTATATGAGCCGGGCTGGTGGGTTGGTGCAACAGACGGCAGCTGTCGATGCGATGTGTCAGGTCGATACCCTCTGTTTCGACAAAACAGGAACCTTGACGGCCAATCAATTACAGGTAACGGCAGTGCGGATCATCAGTGGTGCTGAATCTGTGGTGCGATCGCAGCTTGGCGCCTATGTGCATGCCGATATTGCTGGCAACCGCACCGCCCAAGTGATTGCCACGGCCATCCCCGCAGCGCCTGCGACTGTCATCCAATCAGTGCCGTTTGATGCTGTGCGTAAATGGAGCATGCAACAGCATGCCGATGGGGTTTATCTACTCGGTGCCCCCGACGTGCTACGCTCGGCCCTCGCACCCACATGGCAGACGATGGATTTTGCCAGTGATGCCATTCAGACCGGGGCGCGGGTGCTCTTGTTTGCCCGGGCTGATACGCTTTCGCCAGATTTTGATGCCCAACATCCCACGCTGCCCTCAGACATCACCCCATTAGCGCTGGTGATTATGCACGATACTATCCGTCCCGAAGCGCGTGTTGTGCTTGACCAATTCCGGGCCTTGGGGGTGCGGATTGTGATTATTTCGGGCGATGACCCCCAAGCCGTCGCCGCCCTCCTGACACAGGTGGGCTTCACTGCTGGGCAACAAGTGGTGCATGGCCACGAAATCGACGCCCTGTCTGATGACGCCCTCGCAACGCTGGTGGCGCAGGCGGCAATTTTTGGGCGGGTCACCCCCCACCAAAAAGCCCGGATTATCACGGCGTTGCGTCAAAACGGTGCCACGCCGGCGATGGTGGGTGACGGCATGAACGACATCTTGGCGATGAAGCAGTCTACCCTGGCCCTCGCCATGCAGACCAGCAATAGTGCGGTGCGGGCGGTTGCTGATGTGGTGTTGCTCAACGACAATTTGGCGGTGTTGCCGGCTTTGCTCCAGGCTGGGCAACGAGTCATCAGTGGCATGCAAGCGGTGTTGAATCATTTCTTGGTGCGGGTGACGTTGAGTACTGTGTTGTTGTTGACCGGCATGCTGTTGGGGCGGATTATCTGGCAGCCCGCCGAAAGTGCCTTTTTGGCGTTGTGTGGCGTCGTTATCCCCGCCATGGTCATCGTCAGTCGTCCCCACAATCCGGCGTCACTGCGTGACCGCGCTCGGATGTGGCGTGATGCGGCGTGGTTGAGTGGGATGGGCGTGGTAGCGGTTATCATCACGCACTTCTTTTTTGCTCAAGCCCAAGCCCATATACTCATCGGCTTTGCGATTGTAGGGTTGTGGATACGCTTATTGTGGGCATACAAAAACCCTGCGTAGCACGAATGCGCGCCGCAGGGCTTTAGCTCGGGATCAATTAGCGCAGGTAGAGATACATTTCGCCTGGTTGCAAATCATGCACCCGCAGGCGCGGTGCGATGCGGCGCATCCCCCCAAAGACTTCTTCGGCAGGCAAGCGATTGCCGGCAAACAAGTCGTTGTGACCAGCGATGACGGTGTCCCAGCCGAGGGTTTGGGCCAGCCAGGCCGCTTCGCTAGGGAGCAGGTTGCCCACAAGGTCGTTGTTATCACGGATGGCATCACGGCCGTTACAGGCCAGCATAGCGATGTCGACGGGGGGAAGCTGGCGGATGGCATCCATATAGCCCGGATGGATGATGGTGTCGCCGCCATGGAAGAAATTGACGGTACCCCAATCGAGGTGCAAACTCAACCAGCGTTCCCCTTTGACGGGGTCGTGTTCACGTTGATAATGGGCGGCGGCGACCACATTGAGCTTGGCAACACCCAAGTCAATCGTTTGGCCTAATTGAGGGATGATGCGCCGGGATTGGTCGATGTTCGCCAAATCAAGCTCGGGTTGAGCCCACCCGGTCGCAATAAAACGAGCGTTAGGCGAGGCAATGGCAATCCCCGCCAAGGTGAAACAATCGGTGTGGTCAATGTGTTCGTGTGAGCAAATCACCACGCTGGCATTGGTGACGTCACTGGGAAGTAGGGGTGTTTCGATGGCGCGAGTGGGTCCACGGGCCGGGTCGGGCCATTTGAGCGCTACCACGTCGGTCAGACAGGGGTCGATGTAGATGATTTTCTGATCGGGGCCTTTGACGGCCACGCCCATCTGGCCTAAGCCCCACAGGGCTACGGCACCGGCGGGCACGACAAAGTCGTTCATTTGGGCGATTAATTCGCTTCCATAACGGGTAGGCATAATTGTTCCTTATTGGCTGTTATGCCATTTGGCGTACGATGAGCTCATTGATACTCACGTCACCGCTGGCGGTGATTTGATAGCGATTGGCGGCGTGGGTCGGGTAGACGCGCAGGGTGCAGACGGTATAGGCGCCGGCGTAGATTTCGATTATCGAATGGTCAACATAGATGTGTAATTCGAGTTCATCTGCCACGCTCGCATGCAAGGCAGTACGGTAGCAATCGTGACTGGTGTTTTGATTGATGCTACTCTGGGCCATGTCACACACTAGTTCATTGCGGCCGCGATCCCAGGTGACCGTGGTTTGTTCGCCACTCTGGGGGTCGTGGCGCAAGACCAGGGTTGTTTTGGCATCGCCGTGCGCCGCAATCCGGGCATGGATGACCAGACTGTCGCCGGCTACATGCGCCAAGGCGGTTTGGGCTTGACTCACGGATAAATCGCGGCCGTGAGTGATGGTGCTGCCTTCGAGATTGGCGACTTCTGGTGCCACCGTGAAGGTCAACGCTCCGGCATCATCGAGGGCGATAATTCGCGGCAGGGTCATCACCCCTTGCCAGCCTGCAGCCCGACTGCTACTTTCGTGGCGTTGTTCTTGGCACCAGCCAAGCATGATGCGGCGCCCATTAGCATCGCTAAAGCTTTGCGGCGCATAAAAACTCATTCCCTCGTCGACCATGTTGCGTTGGCTGGGCACAAATTTACGCCCGTCAAAGGCCCCACTCATCCAAATCACGCGCTTCATGGGCAGAGGCGAGGTGATAAATACATGTTGGTTATTGCTGGCAAAAAAATCAGGGCATTCGTAGATTTTTTCGAGTACCGCATCCTTAGATTCAATCATACGCCCGAGGTATTCCCAGCTCAACAAATCTTTTGAGCGAAACAACGGCGCTACTGCGTGCGTACCATCGCCCGAGCCGAGGATTTGATACCACCATTCGCCGTCGCGCCACATGCTGTGATCGCGGAAATCGTCGATCAGATTGTCGGGTGGCGTACTAATTACGGGATTCTGGGCGGCCTTGGTAAAGGTGCGCAAATTGTTGTCGGTATAGGCCACACAGGGAAGCTGATGCGGGCTATTGACGCCGGTATACATAATCACTGGTTTGCCGTCGTGGACGATGGCACACCCCGAAAAAACACCGGCGCGGTCGTAGGGCATGTCTGGAGCCAATGCAATTGGTAAATCCGTCCAATGCACCAAATCGGTACTGACGGCATGTCCCCAGTGCATGGCGCCCCAAAAGGCCCCATGGGGATTGAATTGATAAAACAGGTGATATTCACCCTGCCAGTGGATGAGCCCATTGGGGTCGTTGAGCCAGCCTTGGGGTGCTGTGAAGTGGTAGCGTGGCAGATGGGGGTCGTTGGCGAATTGATTACGTGGGTTCATTATTACCCCTTAATTTGAGTGATTATGGTCGAAATTATATCAGATGTCGTTTTGCGAACAGGTCGTCGTGGTCTTGCTAGACATAAAATTACTCGTCACGATATGGCCGCACATACGTTACGACGGCATCATGCACCACTGACTGCATGCCGAGGCTGGTATAGAGCGTTTGGGCATGACTATCATGGTGGGCAAACAGATAGACCACATCGCCACGGGCGCGACTATCGCTGATGGCGTGGGCGACCATGGCTCGTGCCACACCACGCCGGCGTGATTGGGGCGCCACAAAGACACTCTCAATGCGGGTAATGCCATCCCGACTATAGGTGACACAGCGTCCAGCAGGTTGTCCATCATCCCAGGCAATATAGCCGGTGACGTCGCTGGCGCTGACTTCTTGGTAACGGAGTTGGTACATGATGTCAGCGGAGCTGTGGGTGTCGGGTTCCGTGAGATTGGCCCAGGTGGCAAAATCAGTCGCTTCCAAGGCACTGGTGACGACGATCTGGGATGCGGGCGTTAGCATGGCATGTTGGTGAATCATCATGTCGATGATGCCCCATTCAGTCATGGCCACAAATCCATGTTGCGTCAATGATGCTGCTAGGCTGGTGGGGGTGGCGAGGTGGTCGAGATAGACTACGCTATCCATCCCTAGTGCATCAAAAAAATGAATCACATCGGTAATCACGGCATCGACATCATGTGCCGTGAGGCGCATGATGCCGGCATGATTGGGGTCGTAGCGGCCTGGCAGGCTGGGATTGGTATAGATGGCGTAGCCGTTGCGCGGGGTAATCCGACTAAACGTCCCCCAGTAATGGTGATCGTGTTGCCAAATGGCGTCGAGCTGCATGACTATTCCTTGATGCGTTGAAATAAATGATGGTCTATTGGTGGGAGGGCGGCACGAGCAATTCGAGTGGCCAGACGTCGAGTAATTCGCCTTGCATCGGTAAATCGATGCGGTCGCGCATCACTGCCGACACATAGCCGGCCAAATTGACTTCGGCCGAATCAACCACATGCGAAAAACCAATGATGGGCTCGGGTCCACCCGCCACCCAGGCCTGCACGTCACGGATGGCCGCATCCCAACAGCCATCCCAGCTCACCTGATTGGTGAAGTCGTGGCGCACGGCGCCTTGTGCGTTGGTGACGGTGAGCGATTCTTCGTCGTGCATGGTGATGATGCCTTGACTCCCGACGAGCGTCATGATGTCACTGCCGGGTAACCCTTGACCCCCGTCGAGGATGCCCCGTGCGCCACCCGCAAAGCCCATGTGGATGGTAGCGTGCTCTTCCATGGCATGCCCAAAGCCCCGGGTTTGGCGCACGCGGGCTTGCCCCATCACCCAATCGACCGGTTGTTCGGCGAGCAAATAGCGATACATGTCGATCCAATGAGAGCCCCATTCGCTCAAATCCCAGCCAGCAATGCCGGCGATACAAGCGATGGGGGTACCGATGGTGCCGTCATTGAAGCACTGTTTGGCGAATTGGAAGGCGGGACGGTAGCGCCGTACATGGGCAATGGCAATCTTGATGCCGGTGGTGGCGACGAGCTGGCGGATGTCGGCTAGTTGGCGGGGTGTCGCCACGAATGGTTTTTCGCAAAACACTGCCTTGACACCGGCATTGGCGGCTGCCACCAACATGTCATAATGTAGCCCCACGTAGGTGCAGATACTGACAATATCGGGGCGCTCGCTGGTAAGCATGGTGTGGTAGTCGGCATAGCCGACCGTGTCGAAACGGTCGTTGAACGCATCAATATGGGCTGGCACGATATCGGCTACCGCCACCAAATGCGTCTGTGGGTTCCGTTGGTAGGCGCCGGCGTGGGTATAGCCAATCTGGTAGCCACCTAGTTTGGTTTGGGTGGCTTGGGCTTTGCCGGCGCCGATAATTGCGGTGCGGGTCATCATAATCAATATCCTTTGTGGTGACTAGCGCTTGAGCAGCCACTGCACGCTGTTGCGCCACAATTGACGCATCGCCGGTGGCTCCATCGAGCGCAGATTGTGACCGAGGGCAATATAGACGGCCTTGCCGACGTTGACGCTGGCGTCGAGGGTGGTAAGCATGGGGTGTTGTTCGCCATCCCAGCTGGCCCACATATGGTGGGTGGGGTTGCGAGTGTCGTCCATCCAGAGTTTGTAGTAGATTTCGTCATCGATGGCAAAATCAGTCAGGCTGGCGACAATCGGGTGCCCAGTGTCACCGATGGTGACGGTATGACCTTGGAATGGTGAATGTGATGCTCGTTGCCAGCCCCATTTGACGCCGAGACGCTGGGCGTATTCGGGCCAATCGCTATAGCAGCCGATGGCACCGTGGTGGATGAGCATAGGGCGCCCTGAATCACAATAGCGCAAATAATTGGCTTGGGCGGTGGCGTCGATGGGGGTGTAGGTCATGTTGCCTGCCCAATCGGCACTCATCCCTGGCCAGAGCATACCCATCGGTACGAGCAAATCGACGTCGTCGAGATCGGCAAAAGCGTCGCCGTCGGCTCGGACGCTGATTTGGTAGTGTGGGTCGAGCCACGTGCTGATAATGGTGGCTTGTTCATCGACGGGGTGGACCCGTGGGCCACCGACATGGAAGCGAATGTGCATGGCGTAATTCCTTTTAGTGTGGTTTTGTCTATTATACGGGTGGATGTACATAGTGTGGTGTGAGTGCGGTACACTAGGCAGAAGTATTTTTATTCGAGGGATGCATGGCACATTCAACAAAAGGGCGGTGGTCGCACAACCCCGTGGTCCGTGGGGCGAGTTTTTACTTTGGCTATTGGGGAGTGGTCGGCTTTTATGTGCCGTTCCTGAATGTGCATTTTTTGCAAATCGGCTTGAGCGGCTCGCAAATCGCCCTCTTTTCGACGTTGTTGCCATTGCTAATGCTGACGACGGCGCCGCTGGTGGCTAGCCTCGCTGATCGTTTGCGGGCCCGGGTACGGATTTTGGCGATCTGTATTGCCATTACGGGGATTACCATCTATTTATTGGGTGTGAGTACCAATTACTGGGTGCTTTTGCCGTTGATGTTGTTGATGTCGATTGTGCGGAGCCCCATCGCCGGCATTGGTGATGGTCTGGTTGCCAAAATGTCGGTGACTCACAATGTCAACTTTGGCGCCATGCGCATGTGGGGCTCGTTTGGGTTTGCTGCGATTGCGATTATCAGTGGTATTGCCTGGCAAAAATTCGGCTACCAGCCGATGTTTGTGGCGGCTTGTTTAGGGTTTTTGCCGGTGGCGTGGCTGGCCTCGCGCCTCGACGAAGAAGCTGCCGCCCCCGCCCAAGGTCCCATGTGGGGGCCATTGCTCCGCAACCCCGCCATGCGTACCTTGCTGATTACGTCGTTTTTGATGGCGGGGTCGCTGAGTATGAGTGGCACGTTTGAAGGGATTTTGATGGAATCGCTGGGGGGCGGCGGCTTGTTTATTGGTTTGCTCCTCGGCGTCACCGGCATGTCCGAAATCCCGTTGATGCGCAATGCGCCCCGCTTGACTGCCTGGCTGGGTGGCGAACAGACCCTGATGGTGGGGTGTCTTATCATCGTGCTTGCGCACATCGCCTATGCCGTGGCCTGGTCGCCGGTGGTGTTGCTATTGGCGGCGGTGTTGCGTGGCTCGGGCTTTGGCTTGTCGTTTGTGATGATCGTATCGCTGGTGGCCAAACGGGCGCCGGCGGGGTTGGCGGCTAGCTCGCAGGCCGCCATGTCGGCTGCCGGTTGGGGCCTCGCGCCACTCATCGGTATCCCGCTGAGTGGCTTGTTGTATGATGCCACTGGTGGCGCCAAAAGTGTCTTTGTGGTATGTATGGTGATGGCCCTTCTGGCAGCGCTGACGATTGCGATTGGGCTGTGGCGTGGGGTATTTACGCCAGTGCCTGACGTAGCCTAGGCGGTTTTGTCAGGGCTGTATCACGGGGCGGATACGGCGGGCGTGGCCTAGGTAACGGCAGAATACGCACAAGACGGCATTGTTTTTTGCAAAAAGGAGAAACTGACATGGCATATTGGTTGCTCAAAAGTGAACCCGATGTCTATTCATACGCCGATTTGGTGCGTGACGGCCAGACGGTGTGGGATGGCGTGGCCAATGCCCAAGCGGTCAACTTCATCAAAACGATGCAGGTGGGCGATTATTGTCTCATCTACCATACCGGCGACGAACGGCGGGTGGCAGGGATTGCGGTGGTGGTGTCGCCCCCCTACCAAGACCCCCACGACCCCACTGGTAGATGGAAAGTGGTCGATGTGGCGGCGGTCCAAGCCCTCCCCAATGGGCTTCAGCTCGCCCAAATCAAGGCCTTGGCGTTGTTTGCCGATTCACATTTGGTGCGCCAAGGACGGTTGTCGGTGGTGCCCCTCAACGATGCCCAATATGCGCTGTTGACGGCAGGCTAACCACGAATCAGGTAGAATAATCAATAAGCGATAGCCGTAAGGAGTCTGTATGTCGAACGAATTAACCGATTTGCGCCAACGGTTGGCCGAATTATCCGACTTGAATGCCATCAACGCCTTGTTGGGCTGGGACCAAGGCAGCATCATGCCGGCAGGGGCTGGTGAGGGCCGTGGCCGCCAGATGGCGCTGATGTCCAAACTGCTCCACGACAAGTTTACTGACCCGGCGATTGGGCATTTGCTCGAGACCTTGCGTAAGCAGGCCGAACAATGGGATCCCCATAGCCTCGACGCCCATATCGTGGCCGTCACCTCCAAGGATTATGACATTGCCACGCGGGTGCCAGGGGAATTTGTGTCAGAAATGACCGAACACCAAAACTCGAGCTACATGGCGTGGGCCGAAGCCCGC